>JANMTH010000039.1:0-15782 GCA_031390305.1 Thermoflexaceae bacterium | reverse complement strand
GAAGTAGGTGATGCCGCGATGCTTCGGGGCATCCGGGTCGGTGCGTGCCAAACAGAAGCACCAGTCGGCGATGTGCGCGAGGCTGGTCCAGATCTTCTGGCCGTTGATGACCCATTCGTCGCCGTCGCGAACGGCACGGGTTTGGAGGCTGGCGAGATCGGAGCCCGAGCCGGGCTCGGAGTAGCCCTGGCACCACTGCACTGAGCCATCGAGGATGCGGGGAATATGCTGGCGCTTCTGTTCTTCCGTTCCCGAAGAGATGAGCGTCGGGCCGAGCATCATCACACCGAGGCCGCCCAATCCGGGTGCGCGGGCTTCGGCGAACTCCTGGTTGAGGATGAACTGGTCCATCGCCGTCATGGAGGCGCCGCCGTACTCCTTCGGCCAGGCGGGGGCTATCCAGCCGCGCGAGGTCAGCGCCTGGCGCCAGCGTTCGAAGCCATCCCGTACTTCCGGCCCGGCCCGGAAGCTGAACTGGCCGACGATTTCGGCCGGAAGTTCGGTCTTGAGGAAGTCGCGGACCTGGCTTCGCCAGACGGTCTGTTCGGGAGAATCGTGAAAATCCATGGGGCGACACCTTTCGTGGGAGCCGCGCTTCGCCACCGGGGACGGGGCTCCGCGCGAGAGATTTCGAATCCCGATAGTAAGCCGGAAAATTGGCCGTGCGTCCAGTCGCCCATGGAACGCGGCGATCGCGTACGCTCCCGTCCACGCCGATCGGGAGGCAGAGGAGAATGGACGGTCCGCTGCGGGGGTTCCGCGTGATCGAACTTGGCGGGGGCAACGGAGCTGTCGCGGGACGGGTGCTCGCCTCGCTGGGAGCGGCCGTCACGCGCGTCGAACCTCGCGGAGGTGACCCGCCGCGGACGATCGACCCCCGCTTCCCGGTCTCCCCGCGGTATGCCTGGTACATGCTCGACAAGCGGATCGTGCGGCACGACCTTCCGGCCGAGGCGGCCGCCGTGCGGGTGATGGCGGCCGCGGCCGACCTCCTGATCGAAGACCTCCCGCCGGATGCGCTCGCCGCGGCGGGCCTCGACCCGGCGGAGCTGATGGCCGAGAACCCGTCGCTGATCGTGCTCTCGCTCTCTCACTACGGCCAGGATGGGCCGTATCGTGATTTCCCGGGGAGCGCGCTCACCAGCTACGCGCTCGGCGGCTCGCTCTTCCGCGCGGGCCGGGCGATCGATGCGCCACTGCCGCCGCCGGGCGAGTTCGCCGAGAGCATCGCGGGCATCACCGGGGCGCTGGCGGCGGCCGCCCTCCTCGCCGCTCGCGGCGCGGAGGGACCGGGCGACCGGATCGACTGCTCGGTCGTGGAATCGTGTCTCAGCGCCTCCGACTGGAACATCGTCTCCCGGATGAGCGGAGCACCGGCCTCGCGGGTGGGCGCGGGGCCGGCCTACCCCGTCTATCCCGTGGCCGATGGCTTCGTTCGCGTCCTCAACCTCTCCGCCCGCCAGTGGGTCGCCTTCCGGGAGTGGATGGGGAACCCACCCGAGATCAGCGGCGCGGAGTGGGAAGCGCTCGCCTTCCGGGCGGCCAACGCGGAGGTAATCGACGCCGTGTTCGCCGCCCGGGCCGGGCAGCGCCGCCGCGAAGAGCTGTACCACGAGGGCCAGCGGCGCGGCGTCTCGATCGTCCCGATGTACGCGCCGGAGGAGATCGCCGGGGACGCTCACTATGCGGAGCGGCAGACCCTCGCCACCGTGGACTTCCCCGGCCTCGGGCCGATCGATGTCCCCCGCGCTTTCGTCCGCTTCGGGCAGGGGAGTATCCCGGCGACGCCGGCGGCCCCCATCGACGCCCAAGCGCCATCCGTGCCGACCGCCGCCACCGGAACGCGCCCGATCGACTTCTCCAGCCTCCGCGTCGTCGAACTCGGCGCCGGCGGCGTTGGTCCGGAAGCCTCCCGCTTCCTCGCCCTCTTCGGCGCGGACGTGATCAAGGTCGAGCACCCTTCGGCGCCGGACTTCATGCGGGCGATCGGGGGACCCGGGAACTTCGAGAAGGCGCCCTCCTGGGCGTCCTCGAACCGCAACAAGCGCAGCGTCGAACTGAACCTGAAGGACCCGGCGGACCTGGAAACGATGCTCCGCCTGATGGACGGGGCCGACGTCTTCATCGAGAACAACGGCGGTGGCGTCTGCGACCGGATCGGCGTCGGCTACGAGACCGTCTCGGCCCGCAACCCGCGGATCGTGTACTGCTCGAGCCAGCTGGCGGGCGCATGGGGGCCGGCTTCGGCATACACCGGATTCGGTCCCAGTAACCACGCGCTCTCCGGGCTGGCCGAACTGTGGACCGCGCCCGATAGCCCGAAACCAGAAGGCAACACCCTCGTCCACCCCGATCACATGGCCGGCAAGATGCTCGCCCTGGCCGCGATCTGCGGGCTGATCGAGCGCCAGCGCACGGGCCAGGGCTGTTTTATCGATCTCGCCCAATCCGAGTTCGCGATGGCGACTATCGGCGAGCAGTTCGTGGAGGCCTCGCTTCTCGGGAAGACGGCGCGCAGGGGCCAGGCGCACCCCGCCTTCGTGCCCCACGGCGTCTTCCCGGCCGCTATCGGGGACACCTGGGTCGCCATCGCCGTCGAAAACGATGAGCACTGGACGAAGCTTGGGGCGGCGCTCGGTAGCCCGGTTTGGGCGGCCGACCAATCTTTCGCGACCGCGCCTGGCCGCATCGCGGGCCGGGAGGCGATCACCGCCGGTGTCACGGCCTGGACGCGTTCCCAGACGGCGATCGTGGCGGCGCGGACGCTCCAGCAGGCCGGCGTTCCGGCGATGCCAGTCTGCACCAACGTCGAGCAGCTGGCCGACGCCCACCTGAACGCACGCACGGCCTTCGACCTGGTCGAGCACCCGGCTCTGGGCTGGGGCAGGTACGAAGGTGCGCCCTTCCGCTTCCAGCGGTTCGCGCTTCGCGCGGCCACGCGGGCGCCGCTCCTGGGCGAGCACACGGCCGAGGTGTTGCGTGACTGGCTCGGTTGAGCCGCTGGTCAGCGTCATCGTCCCGACTCGGGATCGGCCGGAGAGCCTGGCGCGCTGCCTCGAAAGTATCCTCCTGGGCCAGCCGCACCGCTACGAGATCATCGTCGTCGATCAGAGCGAGGCGCCTGGCGGCGCAGGGGCGCTCGACGAGTTCGGACCGGTCGCGAAGCTTGTGCGATGGGAGCGGCCAGCGCTGAGCGGACGTTCGGCAGCCATCAACTACGCGGTCGCCATAGCCCGCGCGCCGCTGATCGCCACCGTGGACGACGACACGACCGTAGGCGGGGGCTGGCTGGAACGGGGAGTGGCGGCGTTCGGCGCGAGGCCGGAGGCGGCCGCCGTCCTTGGTCCGCTGCTGGCGGGACGGCGCCCGGAGGGCGATGAGCTGCTGACGACGTTTCGGCGAACGCGGCCAGCGACCTGGCGGGGGCGCCTCGCCCGCGGACGCCTGCTCGGCGTTGGCGCGAACGCCTGGTTCCGGCGGGAGACGTTCGAACGCGTCGGGCCGTTCGACCCGTTTCTCGGCCCGGGTGGAAGGTTCGCCGCCGCCGAGGATGTCGATTATGTCATCAGGATCCTTCGGGCGGGGCTGACCGTGGCGTATGACCCGGAGCTGGTGGTGAGGCACTGGGGGTTCCGGAGCTATGGCGACCCCAGCGGCCAGCGGATGCTTCAAGCGTATTCACGGGGTCTCGGCGCGATGCTCGCGAAGCACCTGCGTCAGGGCGACCCGTGGAGCCTGGGGCTGCTCGCGCGGGACGTCGCCTGGGAGGGCCGCTCCGTGGTGCGGGCACTTGATCGGCGTCACCGGGTACCGTTCGTGCCGCGGCTTCCCTCACTCGCCGCTGGCTTCGCGCGGGGATTCGTGCAGCCGTTGGACCGCAAGTCGGGCGTGTTCGTGGAGGGCCGCGACTGACTCAATCCTCGGCCGGTTCTACCTGGCGGCCGCGCAGCATCTGGATGGCGATGGAGACGGTCGGCCGGAGTTCCTTGCGGTTCCAGATGAGGAGGACGACGCAGAGGACGGCGTAGGCTCCGGCGTACCAGACGCGCACGCTCTCGTTCGTGATGAAGAGCTGGGTGGCGAAGAGGACGAAGAGGGCGACGGCTTCGCGCGTGCCCATCCTGAGGTTGACGAAGACGGCGATCGCGAAGGCGGACTGGGCGGCCGTCAGGAAGATCTCCTCACGCTGGCGGCTATCCAGGGGGAGACCGCCGGTGAACGAGAACTCGCCGGCGGAGATGAGGAAGACGATCGGCAGGGTGCCGATGAGCAAGGTCCACTGGTTGACTTTCGAAGAGATCAGGGCACCCATGCCCTTGGCGGCGCGGCCTCGCCAGGCCAACAAACTCGCGATAAGCACTTCCGGAGATTCCGAGGCGAGGGGCGCCAGCCACTGGATGAGGAAGAACTCTGAGACACCGAACTCCCGCCCGATCTCCTGGAGCGCCTCGGCGAACGGTTCGGCCGAAGCGAAGATCACTGCGGCCGAGAAGACGAGGAGGATGGCGATCGTGGAACGGCGCCGTTTTTTCGTCAGCGTGCCAATGGTCATGGCGGGGCCGACGAGCTCGGCGTCTTCCGATTCCTGCCTGGCGGTGAAGAAGACGTAGAGGACGAACATCGAGACGAGCACGATGGAATCGATGATCGTGACATGGCTGCGGAGCGGGATCATGATCACATAGAGGGTGGCGATGGTGAGGAAGGCGAGTTCGAGTGCCCGCTGGCGATCGACGATGAGCTCTTTGAGGCGCGTGCGATAGAAGAAGATGAAGAAGACGAGCGGCCAGGCGAGGCCGATGAGCAGCCGGTTGCCGCCAGTCATATTCGCGATGGCGAGGCCTTTTTCGGCCTCCTCCGGACTGGCCCCCGCCTTCCAGGCGAGGACGGCATCGACGGCGTATTCCGGGAGGACGGCGATGAGGGCGATGATGGCGAGGGCGAGACCCTGGGAGATGTCCATCTCGGCGGCTTCGGCGCCCCAGCTGAGGAGGAAGGCCGCCGAGAGGATACCGATCCCGAAGACGAGCGCGCCCACGATCGGGTCCAGGTGCGTTCCGCTGAGCCGCAGGGCGACGGCCGGGATCCCGATGCAGGCCATCGCGGCGATGAACGCCCAGCTCCGCCTGTCCCTTCCCGTGTGGCTTGCTTCGGTCTGGTTGCTACTCATAGAAGGCGATGGGTTCCGCCGTTTCCCAGTAGTTGTTGAGCTTGCCGGTGGGGAGATCGCGGCCCGGGTGGAAGCGGCCCTTGTGCATCTGGTCGACCATTTGGGCGGAGGTCTCGAGGGCCTCGTCGAAGACGGCGGCGAAGTAGCCGATGCCCTGGGTCGAATGGGCGTCAGATCCGCCGGTGCCGGGCTTGCCGAGAATTTTCGCGACCTGCAGGGCGAAGTAGTTCTCACGGGGTGTGTTGCAGCCGTTCAGCACTTCGATCCCGTCGATGAGCTGAAACACCGGGAGCTTCGCCGCCTGATCGGGCGTGAGGTCGAACGGCTTCTTGCCCTCGCGTTTGAAGTGGACGGGGTCGAAGAAGTGGCGAAAGGGGTGGGCGACGATCAGGAAGGCGCCCTGTTCGTCGGCCACCTCACGGAGCTTTTCGAGCCGGCGAATGCCGGGAGCGTAGCCCTTGAGGCCGACGGCCAGGATGTGGCCCATATCCGTAGAGACTTCCATCCCGTTCGAGACGAACATTCCCTCGTGCTTCGTCCGGAACGGACCGAGATCCCAGGACTCCCACATGCGGTCGTGTTCGGTGATGTTCACGCCCGTAAGGCCGACACGCGTCGCTTCTGCGATCAGGTCATCGGGGTTGAGCATCGAATCGGAGGCGCCCTTGGTGGTGTGGAGGTGCATGTCGATGATCGTGCCCGGCAAACGACGCCTCCCCGAATTGCGCGTTCAGCGCGTGGAGAAGTATATCACCGCTCCGCCAGCAGGGGCATCGTCCAGCCGAAGAGCGCGGCGAAGCCGAGTGACATCGCCACGAACAGCCACCAGCTCCGGGGCCAGACGAGCAAGAGAAAGGGCAGCGGCATGAGGGCGAAGGCGGCCATCGCGATCAGGAAGACGGCGCTGGGAGCGAAGAGCACACCACCCGTGTTCCTGAGCTCCAGGACTTCGTAGGCGGAACCGAGGACCATGCCCGCCATCGTCCAGGCGAAGACGGTCCCAACCGAACCAAGGACGGCGAGTGCGACCATCGAGGTGCCTTCGGGGAACCATCGTCCGAAGACGCCCATGCCGGTCGCCTTCCACCCCATGTAGACGAGAGCGAACGTCGAAAGGATCGACATTCCGTAGCCGCAAACCCAGCCGCCAATTACCGCCTCCACAAAGGCCCCGCTGTCGCGGTGGCGATAACGCCGCAGTCCAAGCCGTTGGCGGCCGCGGCGACGGCGTCGCGTTGGCGTACGCTTCCTATCCAGAAGAGCGTCGGACCGGCGCCGGCCAACCGGACGGGCGCGCCGAGGCGTCCCTCCAGGGCCTCCCAGAGCGTCGCCAGGGCCGGAAAGAGGTCAAATGCGACCCGTTCGAAGGCGTTGAACACATCGGCGCTGGAGAAGGAGCCGCCGTCGAAAGCGCGAGCGAGCCCTCCGCGGTCGAACGCGGTCTTTCCGATCGCGGCGAACATCCGGGCCGTCTTCCGATCGAGCGTGGCCCGTGGAACGAAGAGGACTACTCCGTGCCTGGGAAGGGTGGGCAGAGGACGGACGATTTCGCCCCGCCCGGCCGCAAGCACCGTGCCCCCAAGGACGAGCGCGGGCTCGTCGCTGCCGATGGAGGCGGCGACTTCGAGAAGGATTTCGTCGGTTGCCTCGGGCCAGCACGTCTGGAGCAGCCGGAGCACGGTCGCGGCGTCGGAAGCGCCACCACCGAGCCCCCCGGCGGGAGGGATCGCCTTCTCGAGGCGGATGGCAAGGCCATCGATCGAGCGGCCGGTCCGGGCCGCGAGCGCGGCGGCGGCCCGCCAGGCGAGGTTCGAGGTGTCGGCGGGCGTGCCCTGTGCGTACGGCCCAGAGATGGCGATTGGCGCGTTCCCGGGCGCGATCGTGACCGTATCGGCCAGCTCAAGCGTCTGCAGGACGGTCTCGATCTCGTGGTAGCCGTCGGCGCGCCTTCCCGTCACTTCGAGGACAAGGTTCAGTTTCGCGGGCGCCGGCCCGCTCAGATCAGTGGGCATCGCTGAGGACCGCGCCGGTCGAATCGAGGAGCGTTAGCCACTCCTCAATCGTGAGCGTTTCGGGACGGCGCATCGGGTCGATCCCGGCGGCCGCGAGGGCCTCGGGAGCGCCGCCCTTCGGCAGCCAGATTCCACGCGCGAGGGCGTTGCCGATGTGCTTGCGGGGGTTGCGAAAGGTCTTCACGACGAGGTCGAAGAAGGCGTCGATGCGTTCTCGTGGGACGAGGGGGTGCTCGCGGAGCGTCAGCCGCAAGACCGACGACCAGACCTGGGGAGGCGGATCGAAGGCCTCGGCCGGCACGTCGAAGAGGACTTCGGCTTCAGCGTAGACCTGGACGGAGATGCCGAGGAGCGAGAGCCGGCCGGGAGCGGCGGCGTTCCGGCGGCCGACTTCGCGTTGGACCATCACGACCATCTCGGTTGGCTTCGGCGTGCCTTCGAGGATGTGGCGGATGATCGGGTTGGCGGCGAAGTAGGGCAGGTTCCCGGCGACCGAGAACGGACGCCCGGCCGGCACGAGTTCGGCCATTTCGATGGTGCGCGCGTCGCCTCGGACGAGCCTGAGGTGGGCACGTCCGGCGAACCGCCCCTCCAGGTGGCGGATGAGGCGCTCTTCGATCTCGAGGGCTGTGATCTCGAACCCGCGGTCGAGGAGGACGGCGGTCAACTCGCCCGTGCCCGCGCCGATCTCGACGACGAGGCCCCCGGGAGGCGGCCGCACGGCGTTCGCGATATCGAGGAGGATCCCGCCGTCGCGCAGGAAGTGCTGCCCGAGCTCTTTTCTCGGGCTCGGTCCGGAACGGCGGGCGCGGCTTGGGGGCACCATCCGATGGTACGGGGCGGGCGCGGTTACGTCAGTCGTAGATCTCGATGACGACGTTCTGGGCTCCCCACCAGCTTCCGTCGGTGTCATCGGGGAAGCCGACATCGATGTGGTTGCCCTTGACGAGGCCTCCGGTGTCGGCGGCTACGCAGTATCCGTAGCCCGGGACGAAGAACCTGGTCCCCATTGAGATGACGGAGGTATCGACGGCACACATCCCTCGTTCCAAGACGGCTCCGGATGCGGTGAGCCCCCAGTAGGGGCTTCCCCGCTCCCACGCCCCATGGCTGGCGTTGTACCAGGTCGCCCTCACGTGCAGCGTGCGGTGGCCGGTTGGCGCGGAAGGCGGGGCGGCTGCCGCGGCCGGCCGGGCGCCGGGAACGGGCTTCGTGCCGCTGATCCAGCGCGTCGGCGTACCGGGGTCGATCACTTCTTTGCTGAGCGTCACCCAGGTGTCTCGTTCGCCGTTCACGAAGCGGACGCGCTCGAAGACGCGGAGCGTACCGGCCACACCGGGAATCTCCCGTGTCGTGCCGAGGGCCATCTCCGGGTCCTGCTCATAGGTCACCTTTGGCGTGATCGCTTCGTCGTGCCAGTCTTCCTTCTCGATCGTGCGGCGGATGACGATGGCCATGCCGTTCGTGACTGGCGTACTCAGCGCCGGTTCGACCGAGTCCTCTGGCCCGAGGGCGACTTCGAGGACGCGGACCACGTCGGCGACGGTAGCCGCCCGGATGTAGTGCGACTGATCCTTGCCGTCGAGGCGGACGGAAAGGGTCTTGCCCCTGGCGAGATGGACGACCGTGCCGGCGGTGAGCGGAGTAGCGGCGGATGGGTGAACGAGGTCGCCCTGCTTGACCACGATGCCCTGTTCCTGGAGGAGTTCGCCGACGCTTTCGGCGGCTGAAGAGACGCTCAGGCGAAGGTCGTCCACGACGAAGGTGACGGGCACGCCGCGCCGAACCTGAACACGGACCACTCGCTTCGGGTCGGGAAGCTGTGGCACGGCGCGGGAGGCAAAGGCGCGGATATCGAGCGGCCCGCGGGCGCTGGCGACGGTGCCGTCGATGTAGAGGCGGTCTCCGCCGCCGAGCGCGATGCCCGCTTGCTGGAGTGCCCCGGCGACCGTCGAAGCCTGGGTACGCAATTCCACGAACTGGCCGTCCGCTTCGACTACGACGGTGCGGGCGCGTTGAACGGCGTAGCTGACGAAGCGGCCGCCGGTGCCCTCGACGACGCGGTCGCCGGGTTCAAGGGCGACGCCGGCGGCAGTCAGGGCGTCGTCCGTTGCCTGGAAGGTGGTTGAGACATGGAGAGCCTGACCGTCCCGTAGGACAGTCACCTCTGTTTCCGGAAACAGCCGGAAGCCGACGACAGCGAGCACGATGACAACGATGATCGTTGCCGCGTGATGCCGACCTCGGAAGTGGCGGGGGCGCTGCGAGAGGTCGGACCGGGTGATGTGCTGTCCTGCGGCAACCGGCCGTCCGCGATAGCGGGGGGGCCGAACTGCCTGGGCCAAAGTCACTCCTCGGTGCAGTAGTCTCTTGCGGCCCCCGCTGGCGGCGGGGATTCCTGGACGAATGGTTAAAACAGGCCGTGCACCTGCCTTCGTTCTGGTCTCGAGGCTTGCGCCACGCCAGCCAGCTCAGACCCGGTTGTCCTGCGGCACCCGGAGCAAACCACTTATGGCTGCTTCCTTCCGGACCTGACCAGGTTCATGGCGCTTCGCCGCGCAGGACCAGATCATCAACGCCGCCTGACGCGGACAGTCCCCCGAGAACCAGCCCTCCGGCAGGGATTCAACCCCGCTATAGCGGATTGCGGGTAGAGGGCACCGCTAGCTCCCCGTCTAGCACGGCCATGGCTACCCTAAAGGAAGGCGGAATGGCCGGTCAATACGTAAAGCGCCCATCATTACGGCTTGCGTTAGCCTTCGCCCGTCCGGATCGAGACGAGCAACTCGTTCGCCTTTACCCGTTGACCGGCCGCGACGGGCACCGTTTCCACCGTCCCGGCGGCCGGCGAACGGAGTTCGTTGTTCATCTTCATCGATTCGATGACGAGCACGACATCGCCCTTTTCGACCCGATCGCCGGGCCCGCAGCGGACCTCGACGATCGATCCCGTCATGGGAGCGACGATTCGTAGGACGCCTTTCGCGCCGGCGTGGCCTCTCGTCCTGGCGGTTCCGGGCCGCCACGGTGCGACATCGAAGTCGAACGTGTGACGGCCGATCGTTACCACGGCGCCACCTCGCCGGCGCTCCAGGTAGAGCTCGGTTGGATGGTTGTCGATCATCAGGAGGTAGAGGTCTGAATCGCCGACGCGCTCCAGTTCACAGACGAACCAGTGTTCATCCTCGCCGCGGCGCACCTCCGTGCGCCCGTTCTCGCGGCGGAGCTGCATGGTGACGGCCTCATCATCGAGGCTGACTACGTAATTCTGGGCCATCGTCCGGCTCCTCTCGCGGCCGCCAGGCCGGTCATCCGTTCGCGCCAGGCGGAGGAGGACGTGCCGCCGTTCCGCTGGCCGTTCCCGTTCACGCTTCCGTTAGGCTTCGGTTCGCCGCTGGCGTCCGTGGTCACGCTGAGTAGGGCCGCCACCTCAGCGGCCAGCTTCTGCTGGTCGAGCGGCTCTTCGGCGAAGACCTGGTGGCGGTCCAGGAAGCCGGTGTCGAGGTTCCCGGCGACGAAGTCCGGGAGGTTGAGGATTCGCTGGAGGTAGGGGATGTTCGTGGCGACGCCAACCACGCGAAACTCGGCGAGGGCCCGTTTCATGCGCTGTGTGGCGCCCTCCCTGGTTCGCCCCCAGGCCGTCACCTTGGCCAGCAAGGAATCGTAGTAGGAGGTGACTTCGATTCCGTCGTACAGGGCACTCTCGACGCGAATACCGGGGCCGGCCGGCTCGCGGGCGAGGACGATCCGCCCTACCGATGGCAGAAAACCGTTGAACGGGTCCTCAGCGACGATGCGGCACTCGATCGCCCAACCACGGGTCAGCAGTTCGGCGTCGTCGTACTGCAGCTCCTGACCGGCGGCGACAAGGATCTGGTCTTTCACGAGGTCCGTGCCGGTCGTCAGCTCGGTCACGGGATGCTCAACCTGGAGCCGCGTATTCATCTCCAGGAAGTACCACTCGCCGGATTCGGTGAGGAGAAACTCGACGGTGCCAAGGCTGTGATAGTTCGCGGCGCGGGCGAGCCGGACAGCGGCACGGGTGAGGCTGCGCCGAAGCTCAGGCGTGACGGCGACGCTCGGGCACTCCTCGATGATCTTCTGGTGGCGCCGCTGGATGGAACACTCGCGCTCGCCGACGGCGACGATGTTGCCGTGGCTATCGCCGATCACCTGGACTTCAATATGGCGGACGGGGCTGAGGTGCTTTTCGATGTAGATGCTCGCGTTCCCGAACGCGGCCTTCGCTTCGTACATGGCGGCGCGTGCGGCGCCAATGAATTCGTCGGCGCTGTGAACGATGCGGATGCCACGGCCGCCACCGCCGGCGGCGGCCTTGACCATCACCGGGAAGCCGATGGCCGTGGCCGTTTGCACGGCTTCCTCCAGCGAGTCCACCTCGGGCGAACCCGGTACCACCGGCAATCCCGCCGCCAGCGCCATCTGGCGGGCGGCGATCTTATCGCCCAGAGCCCGCATCGAATCCGGCGACGGCCCGATGAACGTCAGGCCGGCGGCGGCGCAGGCTTCGGCGAAATCGGCGTTTTCGGCGAGGAAGCCGTACCCCGGATGGATCGCCTCCGCTCCACAGGCTTTCGCGACTTCGATGATCTTTTCGCCATTCAGATAGCTGAGGCGCGCGTCGGCCGGCCCGATGAGGTGTGCTTCGTCGGCGTAACGGACGTGCTGGGAGAGGCGATCGACGTCGGAATAGACGGCGACCGACTTGATATCGAGGTCACGGAGGGCGCGAACGATCCGGAGGGCGATCTCCCCACGGTTGGCGACCAGTACTTTGGAAAACATCGCGAATACGGCTCCCTTTGCGGTTCCAGAGCATACGAGACGGCGGATTCACGCGCGAAAGGCGGGGGCGCGCCACGTGCCGCCTCTCGCGTTTGGCCGCGAGCCTCTCTACCCTTGCGGGGTGGACGAACATACGATCCGTGTCCTCGAGTTCGAGAAGGTGCTCGTACTGCTCGCCGCCGAGACGGCGTTTAGCTGCGGGCGCGAACTGGCGCAGGCTGTGGCGCCGGTGACGGAGCACGCGGCGGCCGTGCGCCTCCAGAACCAGACGGCGCAGATGCGGACGCTCGACCAGCTCGGGATCGACGTGCCCTTCGCCGGGGCGAAGGACATCCGGCCGTTGGTCCATGCGGCCGCCATCGGCCAGGTGCTGGACGCACCGGATCTCGTGGATGCCGCTCAGACGCTTCAGACGGCCTGGCGAGCGAAGTTCGTGATCGAACGCGTTCGCGCCCGCGTACCGCTCCTTGGCGAGATCGCGGACGGCGTGAGCGACTTCCGGCGCTTCGGCGGCGCCGTCGATGAAGCGATCACGCCTCGCGGCGAAGTGGCCGACCACGCCAGCGATCAGCTGGCGACGACCCGCAGGGAGCTCCGCATCGCCCAGGAACGTCTCGAACAGCGTGCACAGGCGGCGCTCGCCGACGCCATGCGCCGCGGGTTCGCCCAGGAAGGCCTGCTGACGGAGCGGAACGGCCGCAAGGTCATCCCGATCAAGGCCGACTACAAGAGCGCGCTTCAAGGCATCGTCCACGATGTGTCTTCGAGCGGCGCGACCGTCTTCCTCGAGCCGATGGCCGTCGTCGAGGCGGGCAACCTGGTGCGCGAACTCCAGCTCGCCGAGATCCGCGAAGTGCGGAAGGTGCTGCAACGGCTCACCGGCCTGCTCGGCGAACGCGAAGAGGAAGCGATGTGGTCGGTGCGCGCCCTGGCGGAACTCGATCTGCTCTCCGCCAAGGTCCGCCTGGGCAAGCGGATGCGGGCCGAGCTGCCGCCCGCCGGAGACGGCGAGTCCTGGCTCTCGCCGTCTGGCCTGACGAAGATCGTGCGGGGGCGTCACCCACTGCTCCGTGGAAACGTCGTCCCGACGGATATCGAACTCGGCGGCGACTTCAAGGGTGTCCTGATCACGGGGCCGAACACCGGTGGCAAAACCGTCGCACTGAAGACGGTGGGGCTGCTCACGCTGATGGCCCAATCCGGCCTCGCCGTGCCCTGCGACGAAGGCAGCCACTTCGCGGTCTATCCGCGGATCTTCGCCGACATCGGCGACGAGCAGTCGATCGAGCAGTCCCTTTCGACGTTTTCCTCGCACATGCGCAACGTCCGCGAGATCCTGGCGAAGGCCGAGAGCGGCACGCTCGTCCTTCTCGACGAGCTGGGCGCGGGCACGGACCCTACAGAGGGCGCGGCCCTCGCCCGCGCGATCCTTGAGACGCTGCTCGAACGCGGGTGCACGCTCGTCGCGACTACCCATCACGGCGAACTCAAGGCTTTCGCGCACAACGACCCACGGCTGAGAAACGCCAACGTCGAGTTTGATGTCGAAACGCTGAGCCCGACCTACCACCTCACGGTCGGCCTTCCCGGGCAATCGAACGCGATCGCGATCGCCCGACGGCTCGGGATCGAAGAGGCGATCCTGACACGCGCCCAGGAGCAGCTTTCGCCGGAACACTTCGAGATGGAGCAGCTCCTTGGCGAGATCCGCGAAGAACGGACGGCGGCCGCCGAGGCCCGCCGCCAGGAAGAGCTCGCCCGGCGCGAGTCGGAGGCGTTGCGGCTGGCGTTGGCCGAGCGCCGTGACCGGATCGAACAGGAGCGGGCGGCCATCCTCGACGCCGCCCATCGCGAGGCGGAGGACCAGATCAGCGCTATCCGGCGCGAAGTCGATCATCTTCGGCGGCGCGGGGGAGAGCGCGACTTCGACCCCCAGCAGGCCGACGAAGTCTTGAAGACGCTCGAAGGGCGGCGCTCTCAGATCGCGACGCGCGCCCGCGTGCAGCGCGCCGCCCCGGTGGCGGCGCCGATTATCCGCGACCTCGCCCCCGGCGACACCATCCACGTACGGGACATTCCCCAGTCCGGCGAGGCGCTGAGCGGTATCGGCGAGGACGGCCGCGTCGAAGTCCAGTTCGGCTCGATTCGGATGAAGGTTTATGTCGACCGAATCGATCGCGTGGAGCCGCCGAAGGGGAGCGACCGCGTTAGCCTGCCGGTCGATACGACGCGGCCCGTCGTGTCGATCGAACTCGACCTGCGGGGCAAACGCGCCGACGAGGCGCTGATGACCTTCGAAAGCTACATCGACGACGCCTTTCGTTCGGGGATGCCGTTCGTCCGGATCATCCACGGGAAGGGCACGGGCGCGCTCCGGGCGGCGATCCGCGAAGCGCTGACCGGCCATCCGCTCGTCCGCCGCTTCGAGACCGCGCCGCAGAACGAGGGGGGCGAAGGAGTGACTGTGGCGGTGTTGGCGGGGTGAGGGTGGCCGATCCGTGGACGATCAGCCAGCCGTTGCCTTCACCTGGGCTACGATTGTCGAGTGGATGCTGCGGAAGAGCGCTGCCCCGTCCGCAATACCAGCCTGCTCCAGACATTCACCACCTGCCCCAATGGACCGCACGATTTCGGGCGGGACTGATACGCCGAGCTTCGTGGCCGCCAAGAGGACGAATACGCTCGCCCAGGCGAGGAGATGCACCAAGTGAAGCCAATGCTGAGCTTCGAGTTCAGGGGCGCCCTTGGACTCGAAGCTCAGCATCGGCCCCATCACGGTCGGATGAACGAACCAATCGCTCAACGGGTTCTTCATCGAGAGCCATGCGTTGCGAAACTCAGGTGCCCAGTTTTCGGCGTGCCCGTCCAAGAACACGGTCAGCGCATCTTCCGGTCTCGCCCTCGTGGCCGGCTTCAGTGGGTTCGATGGGCTGGCTTCTGTCATCAAGGTGTCAAGGTATCTCTTAGCGACCTTATCGCTCGATGTCGTGCCGAGAAGAACCTCCACCCGCTCCATGAACAACCGCTCCAATGCCTTGGCGGGGCTCCAATAGCCTGCCCGGCCGCATGCGACCATCGTCTCGGCGAACTCTCCGAGGTCCTGGCAAAGAAACCGGCCTGCGTTTCCGGTCAGGTCGTCCTGCCAACCGCACTCCCGCGCCGTCTTCGTCAGACTTCCGGCGATGTATGCGGCGAGATTCGGAACGTCCAACGCTCCCCGACTTGGCTCGCTTGCTGTGCGGTCATCACCCACTGAGGTCACCTCCTGCGCGGCGATTCAGCCATTCCCATCGTACCAGCGCCACCCGACGCGCGTACGATTGCGGCCATGGCCGATCGACCCCGCCCCGGCATGCAGCCCTCCCTCGATTTCGGCGAAGAGGCCGTCCCGCTGGACGCGCCGCTCGCGGCGCGGATGCGGCCGCGCAACCTGGACGAATTCATCGGCCAGGAGGCGGCGGTAGGCGCGGGTTCGATGCTGCGGAACTCCGTCGCCAACGGCCATCTCCCCTCGATCATCCTCTGGGGGCCACCGGGCTGCGGAAAGACGACCCTGGCGCGCATCCTCGCGAAGAGCGTGAAGGCGACCTTCGAGCAGGTCTCGGCCGTCAGCTCGGGCGTCGCCGACCTTCGCCGGGTCGTCGCCGAAGCCCGCGGCCGGCGCGCCAGCGGCCAACGCACCGTCCTCTTCGTCGATGAGATTCACCGCTTCAACAAGGCCCAGCAAGATGTCATCCTGCCCTACGCCGAAGATGGGACGATCACGTTGATCGGGGCGACGACGGAGAACCCCT
>JANMTH010000248.1:0-1886 GCA_031390305.1 Thermoflexaceae bacterium | reverse complement strand
GGGATCCGTGCCGGCAAAATCATCAACCGCCACAAAATGGGCAAACACTTCACCCTCACCATCACCGACACCACCTTCACCTACACCCGCAACGACACCGCCATCTTGGCGGAAGCCGCGCTCGACGGGATCTACATCGTGGCCACCTCCGTTGACACCGAACGTTTGGATGCCGCCGCGGTGGTCGACGCCTACAAAGGCTTGAAAGTTGTGGAAGCCAACTTCCGGAGCCTGAAAGCAATCGACTTGGATCTCCGCCCGATCCGCCACTGGAGCGAACAACGCGTCCGCGCCCACGTGTTCATCTGCATGCTCGCCGCCTACATCGTGTACCACCTCCGCCAAGCCTGGGCCCCACTCTGTTTCACCGACGAAGAACCCCCCACACGCACGGACCCCGTCGCCCCCGCCCGACGCTCCACCCCAGCCGCCACCAAAGCCTCAACCCAAACCACCAACAACGGCCAACCCGCCCACAGCTTCGCCACCCTCCTCGACGAACTCGCCACCCTCACCCGCAACCAGCTATCCGCCGCCGGCACCCTCGTGGAGATCCTCGCCACACCCACAGCCCTACAACGCAAAGCCTTCGAACACATCGGCGCCACAGTGCCCCACAAACTCGCGTAGCCAGAACAACCAACCACCAAACCACCAAACCCCCTGCTCCGCAGGGGGTTCACTCGTCCAAACCGACGTAACTTCGGCTTAGAGCTGATCTCCGCGGCCGTCATCGGCGACCACGAGTAGGCGGTGTTGCGTATCAGGTCCTCGTTCGTACAGAGATACTCACCGCGCGTCACGGCTAGCGCCTCGAGCCGCGGCATGACCGTGTACCGCTCGGCGACCCGTACGGGCGGATACGGACTGACGGGGTGGCGGGGCTCCGAAGCTGGCGCAGACCCGCCACGGCGGGGCGGCCGACCGGATCGCACACGGTCAATGAATCCGAGAACCTCGCGGCTGCGAGGTACGAAGACAACGACGACGTCGTCGTCGGACAGCTCGCCGACCTCGACCAGGCGCACCTTGGACCGGTCCCATGGATACTGATTGTGCAGGACCATCGCCTGCCGCCAGAGCGCCTCCACCTCGGGCACGGCGTGTGAACAATCGATGATCTCGTCATAAGTGAACGTCGGATAGTCGCGATCGTGATTCTTGACGAGGAACGTCAGATTCCGAGGCGCTTCGAGCATCTCGGCCACCGTCGGCTTGATGGGAGGCAGCTCGCTCGCGTGGTGGCGCTTGTGACCGAAGACATCGAACAGGAGCGCAAAAATGTCGTCTTCCGCTTGCGCGTCCCACGTGCACGGCAGCGCTCGGTACGCGCTCTCTACCACACCGATCTTGCGCTCACCGTCCTCCCACGGCGTCAGGATCGGTAGGAAGACATCTTGCCGCAGCCGAGGGACATCGCTCCAACGGGTCGGGCGCTTTTCGTACATCGTCAGCGCGTACCTATTGACCCATGTGAGGTGCAGGGCCATGTCGCGCAACAGGTCGAAACGGCCTCGATAGCTGCCGGACTCCACACGATCGACAAATGTCGGTACCAGTCGGCGCCTTTGCCTCGAAATCGCGGCGGATCACCGACATGAACTGGTTGAGGTTTTCGAAGACGGTGAAATCGAGATCGGGGAAGAAGTTCGACGGGAACACCAGACGGCCGTGACGATTCACCACGAACGGATTCATACAGCCTCCAGTTCGATCCCTGCCTTACATCTCGAGCCCACCGTTGATCGCAAGGACGGAGCCGGTGATATATCCAGCCCGATCCTCGAGCAAGAACTGCACGGCGTGCGACACCTCGTCCGGCTCGCCGAGGCGGCGCATCGGTATGCGGTCGATCGCGGCGTTCAACGCATCCGGCGGCATCGCGG
>JANMTH010000245.1:0-6480 GCA_031390305.1 Thermoflexaceae bacterium | reverse complement strand
TTCTCTTCTCCTGCTGGGCTCGAACTGTCTTTGGTAAGGTCCGCGATACCTGCGCGCGGGCCGTCCGATGGCGTTCTCCCCTCTCCCGGCGCACTGGGAGAGGGGCCGGGGGTGAGGGCCCTAGTCGGCGGCGAGGATGACCGTCCCGCCCGTGTGAGTGCCCCCGAGGAGGCCACCGTTTCCGTGGGCGACGGCGAGCTTCGCGCCCGGTACCTGCGATGTCGATTCGCCGCGCAGTTGGCGCGCCGCCTCGAGCAGGAGGAAGAGCCCGCGCATGCCCGGGTGGTTCGAAGAGAGCCCGCCGCCGTCCGTGTTCAAGGTCAGGCCCGGCCGGTCGAACGCCAGGTGGCCGTCGCCGATGAACTGGCCGATCTCGCCCTTCTTACAGAAGCCGAGGTCTTCCAGGCAGACCGCGACGGTGATCGTGAACGAATCGTAGATCATCGCGATATCGATCTCGTCGGGCCGGATGCCGGCCTGGGCGAAGGCGGCCGGGCCACTCTTCGCGCCCGCGCTCGTCGTGATGTCGCCGCCGTTCTCCCGGTACTTCGTCGCCTCGCCGCTGCCGAGAATCCAGACGGGTTTCTTGCGCAGGTCGCGCGCGATCTCCGGCGCGACGAAGACGCAGGCGCCGCCGCCATCCGAGACCATGCAGCACTCGAGCAGGTGGAGCGGGTCGGCCACGATGCGGGATTCCAGCACGTCTTCGACCGTGATCTCCTCGATCTTCACGAACTGCAGGTCGGTCATCGCCTTCACGGCTTCGGGGTTGCGCATCGCGTGCTTGCGTGTCGCCACCGAGATCTCGGCGAACTGCTCGTGCGTCGTCCCGTAGTCGTGCATGTGGCGTTGCTTCACCATCGCGTAGTTGCTGATCAGCGTCGAGCCGTAAGGGTTCTCCATGTTCGAAGCCCACGTGCCGCCGCCACCGCCGCGGCCGCCCGTGCCGATTGGGATGCGGTTCGAAGCGGCGGTCGAGCCATACGTCGTCACGGCGACCTTCACCCGCCCCGCCGCGATGTCGCGGAGGGCGTGGGCGGCGTGGAATTCGTACGAAGACCCGCCGACCTGCGTCGTGTCGATGACACGTGGCGTCAGGCCGAGGTAGGCCGCGAGCCCGAGGCCACCGCCTCCCTCACCGTCTCCGGCGTCGTACAGGCCATCGACGTCCGACCACTTGAGGCCGGCGTCTTCGAGCGCCGCCCGAAGCGAGGCGGCTTTGATCTGCATTCCCGAAACGCCGGGAGCGACGCGAAGCGGGTATTCGTGGATGCCGGCGATGGCGGCATGGCGTTGCTGTGTCACGGTTCACCTGGATCGAAGGATTGGCTGCGGAAACGTAGCACGAAGGCGCCAACCCAACAATCCAACACGCGGACCGCGGCCTCCGGACCCCTACGCGGCGCGGGTCTGTCGCTTCAGGATCATCCCCGTGAGGACATCGACCTGGTAGAGGAGCTTCTCCCAGTCACGATCAGCCGCTCCGGTTTGGGCGGGCGCCAACGTGTAGCCAGGCAGCAGGCCGTGCTCCGTGCAGTAGCGGTCGGCGGATGCCAGGAGTGCGGCCAGGGTGCCCGCTTTCGTCGCGTCGTGGTGTCCGGCGATGGCGTCGCGGATGGTGCCCGGCAGGCCCCAGCGCTCGGCGAGCTGTCCCCCGAGCAGGCAATGGTCGTACCCGAGGACCTCGCGTTCGGCTTCCTCGAGCGTGATCCCGCGTGTGGTCGCCTGGAAGGTTGCCCGGTCCAGGCCTTCTGAATCGGAATAGAACATCGCAAGCCGAGCCATATTGTGAAGAACGCCAGCGGTGAACGCCGTCGCGGGGTCGATCCGCTCCCGCCCGGCCGCCAGCTCCGACGCCCGGAAGGCGACGCCAAGGGAGTGCCTCCAGAAGGCTTCGAGGCTGAAATGCACGGTCGCCGTCTTCGGCGCGTAGGCGCAAGCGATCGCCCCCGTGATCGCGACGTTCCGAGCCTGAACGAACCCGAGGAGGACGAGCGCTTCCTTCACCGATGTCACCTCGTGAAGGCGGCGGTGTGCCGCGCTGTTCACGACCCGGAGGATAGCGACGCTCAGTCCCGGGTCCGTCACCACCACGCTCGCGAGATCAGACGCCGAGGACTTCGGATCCTGGGCCACCTGGATGACTTTCAGGGCGACGGCTGGCATTGGCGGCAGCGAATTCAGCGCCTGTGCGTTCTGTTCGGGCGTTCGGACCGCGACCGGCATCGTGCGCCTCCTCGAAGCTCTCTACTTCTAGTGTCGGCCAATTTTCGCGATTCTTAGGGGCCTGACCAGCAGAAGCCGAGTAGGTAGGGCGCAGACGGTCAGCTATGGGTGATTCGCCCCGTGCGTCCCTTGGCGCTCTTGGCGTCTTGGCGATTCCGGTTATTTCTTCGGGAGGGCGACCATCACTTCGCCGTTTTCGACGCGCGCGGGATAGGTCTGGATATCCTCGGCCTTCATGCTCGGCTTCGGCATCCCCGGCGGCGTCGGCGGCGCCGAGATCACCCGGAAGAGCTTGCTCTGGAGGCGGCCGAGGAGCGGATGGTCGTTGTTGAACTGGCTGTCGAACGGCTGCCGCACGACCTTCCCGGTCTCGACTTCGAAACGCGCGCCGTGGAACGGGCACATCACGCAGCCATCGCGGACAGGCTCAGCCTTCACCGGCGACCCCGGGAGGCCGCCCATCGGCAGGCGGGCGTGGCTACAGAGCGCGCCCATCGCGTTGACGGTGTTGCCCTGGCGAATGAAGAGGACGCGCTTTCCGCGCACGCGGATCTCTTTCGGCGTGCCGTCCGGCAGGTCACGGAGCTGGCCGGCGCTGACCCAACGGGTGAGCTTGGCCGCCGGAAGGATGCTCTTCGCCTTGATCGGCAGCGGCGGGTCGATCCCCAGCAGCGGAGCGATCGTGAGCTGCATGACGCCCATGGAGATCGCGCCGACCACGATCATGACGATCGCCGGCAGGGTCGCGCCCGAAGCCGTCTCCACGTCAGCGGGGTCGACGAGCAAGAAGATGCCACCGACGATGAGGCCGATGGATGCGAGACCCCAAGTCCCGGCGACGGACAAGCCGATGAAGGCAAGAAATGGTGACACTGGCCACTCCCTCCGCGGGGATACTACCCCGTCTGTGACAAATTGCGCAAAGGGCCTCGCCGTATCCTCACGCGCCGGAATTCGCTTCCGAAAGCCCTTCGAGGAGGACACGGGCCCGTTCCGGCGCCGCGAGCATCGGCCGCAGCTGCGATTCGAGCTTCTTCCGCGTTTCGGATTGGTGCCAGCGGCGCCAGTCCATCAGCCCGAACCAGGTGCTGATGACGATCAGATTGTGCGCGTCCTCGCTGTCCCGAAGTGTCTCGCCGGAAATGTAGCCCGGCTCTTCAAGGCAGCGCGCGCGCAACGTCCGCATCAGGTCGAGCGCCCGCCGCTCCTGCCCGGGGAGCACGCGGCGTTCGATGATCACCTTCACCGCCATCGCCTTAGTCCAACACGAGGTCGCGATAGCCGCGCCGGTAGTAGATAAGCGGCTTGAGGGCGGGGTCATAGGCCGCTCCGAGCACCCGGCCGATGGCGATCGTGTGGTCGCCGCCGGGCACGAGCCGATCGACCTCGCAATCGATGTGGGCGATGGCGTCCGCGATCAACGGCGAACCGGTCTCCATCGTCACCGTCGCGAAGTCTTCGAATCGCTCAACCGGATCGCGTCCAGATTTCGCGAACCAGGCGGAGATCGCGTCCTGGCCCGCCGCCAGGATGCTCACGCCGAACCGCCCCGAGTCGGCGATCATCCGCGGAAGACGGTTCGAATCGGCCAGGCACACGAGGACGAGGAGCGGGTCTATCGACAGCGAAGAGAAGCTGGAGACGGTGATGCCATAGACCACGCCATCGTGCTTCGTCGTCACCACCGTCACACCAGCGGCCCAGGAGCCGAGGGCGCCCTTAAAATCGTCGGCTGAGACGGCCATCGTAAGCTCCTAGAGGGACTGGAGCGTCGGCGCCATGTCCCAGAGCGGGTGCACGGTCACCTCCGCGAAATAGCGGGCCATCGGCAGGGCGGCGATCAGCTGGTCCATCTCGCGGGCGTCGGCCGCGTCGTAAACCGCGAGGACACCGACACCAGTCTCCCGGTAGATGGCCCGGATCTTGCCCTGGTCGTACTGCGCCTTCGTCGCCTTCAGCTGTTCGGAAACGACCGATTGCCAGGTTTCGGGCGGCATCTCGTGGGGCTGGCGCGAGACCAATCGGACGGAAAAGAGCATGTGGCCACTCCTGGGGGGCTGGTCGCCGTAGTATACGCACGCTCTTCGGCAGGGACGAACGCGGTGCCGGAGTGGCGGAGTGTCGAAGTGTCGGAGTAACGGAGCAGGAGACTCATCGCCCGGCGCTCTGCCATGAAAACCTCCTCTGGCTGCCTGCGGATGAACCGGCGGCCCGCCGCCCTACCAGAGAGAACCGCGACACCAGAGCGGCCACCGCCAGCTACGAACCACGGCCACCCCGTTACTCCGTTACTCCGTCACTCCGGTACCCCGCCCCTCGCCCTACCGCACGAACATCACGATCGCCGCCGCGAGGCCATAGGTGATGACGGCGAGACGCAGCCAGCGCTTCCCCAGCCGCCGGGCGACCCCGACCCCGAGGTAGCCCCCGGCCAGCGCCGCAACCGCCATCAGCGCGGCCGGCGCCCAGCGTACTGGCCCAAACGCAGCAAAATAGACCACGGCGACCGCGTTCATGATCAACGAGAGCATCCCCTTCAGGGCGTTCGAGTGCTGCGCGTCGCCCGGCAGGAGAATACCGAGTATGGCCAGCGTGAGGATGCCGAGCCCGGCCCCGAAGTAGGCGCCGTAGATCCCCAGGACGAACGTGGCCACGAGGATCGCCGGGCTCGCGGCGTCCGGCTCGCTTCCGGCGCCCCTCCGGCCGGCGACCAGCGCCGCTATCCGGTCCTGGGTCGCCATCAGCACGCAGGCGAAGAGGATGAGGAACGGCACGATCTGGTCGAAGGCGGCGGCCGGCGTAGCCAGGAGGATGGCCGACCCGGCTATCGCCCCCGCGATGCTTGGAAGCGCGAGGAGACGCACCGTCCGCCGCTGGAGCCGAAGTTCCTGCCGGTAGCCGAACGAGCCGCCCAGGTACCCGGGCCAAAGGGCGACGCTGTTCGTCACGTTCGCCACCTTCGAGCTGTACCCCACGGCCACGAGCGCGGGAAAGCTGATCAGCGACCCGCCGCCCGCTACCGAGTTGATAGCGCCCGCGGCGAAGCCAGCGGCGGCGAGCCCGGCGGCTTCAAGAGGGTCCATTGCCAGCCAGGCCTTTGGGCTCGGTGCGCGCGCCACGGCGCGGGCACGCTGGAACGTAGTGTCGCGGGCAATCCAAAATCGGCAATCTAAAATCCAAAATCGTCAGTCGAGATAGTCCTTCAGCTTCTTGCTGCGCGAGGGATGGCGGAGCTTCCGCAGCGCCTTCGCCTCGATCTGGCGGATCCGCTCGCGAGTGACGCCGAACTCTCGCCCAACCTCTTCAAGCGTCCGGCTTCGGCCGTCTTCGAGCCCGAAACGAAGCTGGAGCACCCGCCGTTCGCGGCTCGTCAGGCTCGCCAGCACGTCCTCTACCTGTTCGCGGAGAAGCTGGTGGCTGGCCGCCTCCGGCGGAGCGACGGCGTGCTCGTCTGGCAGGAAATCCCCGAGGTGGCTGTCCTCTTCTTCGCCGATCGGCGTTTCCAGCGAGACAGGTTCCTGCGAGACCTTCTGGATCTCGCGGATACGCTCGGGAGTGTACGTGGTGGCCGCGTCGTGCTTGCCCGATTCCGTCATCCCCCGCGCAATCTCCGCGCTCGTCGGCTCGCGCCCGTACTCCTGGACGAGCCGCCGGCTGACGCGAACCAGCTTGTTGATCGTCTCTACCATGTGAACCGGGATCCGGATCGTCCGTGCCTGGTCGGCGATGGCCCGCGTGATCGCCTGGCGGATCCACCAGGTCGCGTATGTCGAAAACTTGTAGCCCTTGCGGTAGTCGAACTTTTCGACGGCGCGGATGAGGCCGATGTTCCCTTCCTGGATGAGGTCGAGCAACGACATCCCGCGGCCGATGTACTTCTTCGCGACCGAGACGACGAGCCGCAGGTTCGCCTCAGTCAGCCGCCGCTCCGCTCGGTCACCCTGGTTTTTGATCGTTTCGAAGTGGTAGCGCAGCCGATCCTCGAGCGGCGCAATCTTCTCCACGAGTCCATCCACCGGAGGGAGGAGTTCCGTCTCGGCACCCGCTTCTTCGCCCATCTGGGCTACCAGGTCCCGCGTCAGGATATGCGTGACGATCGAGAGAAGGACGATATCGCCGTGCGTGCGTTCCGCTTCTTCCGGCTCGGAGCGCTTCTGCTTCGCGTTCGCGTACTTGCGGTAGTCCAGGTCCATCTCGGCATCGACGAGGCCGCGAAACTGCGGGTCGCCGATCGTCTCCGAGGGTGAGAGCGGC
>JANMTH010000226.1:0-2231 GCA_031390305.1 Thermoflexaceae bacterium | reverse complement strand
CCTCCCACCACGAACATGCCCACGGCGACCGCGATCACCAGCACCCATGACGTGCCACCCCCGTCGCCGTTCGCTCCGGCGGCCGACGGAGTGTTGGAGGTGGCGGTCGCCGTTCCCGCCGCGCCCGTGGGCTCTTCCTTTTGGGTCTCCTTGCCGGGCTGCGCCGCCGCGTTCGGGTCGAAGGTGAAGCTAAACTGGCCGGTGGCCGTGTCCCCATCGTCCGCGCTCAGCGACTTCCACTTCACCGTGTAGGCGCCAACCGCCAGGGCCAGGGGCATCGCGACCGTCAACCGCCGCCGGTTGCCGTTGTCGATGACCGCCGCCACGGCCGTGATCTCCTTGCCGCTCGCGTCGAACACATCGATGTCGTTCGCGCCGTCCTGCCGCGCCAGGTCCTGGCTCATCAGCATCTCGATGCTGGAGGGGATTGTCGTCAGCACCGCGCCGTCGCCCGGTTTCACCGTCACCGGCTCGGCGTGGGCGAAGGCCTCGCCGGCCACGCTCGCGGAGGCGGCCAAAATCAGAGCGAGGACCGCCCAGGCCCACCACCGTCCTCGGACCCCGGCTGCATTCCGAATCATCGTCAGCCCACCACCTGCGATAGCGCGTACTGTAGCTCCTCGAGCGCGAGCGGCCCGCTGAAGCGCGCGACGGGCAAAGAATCGAGACATCAGTCGCTCTCCTCTTGAACTTCAGCTGCCGCCGGTAGACGCGCCATCGGGCCGTCGCAGCATTCCATCGCCCGTTGCAGCGATTGCGTCTCCGGTTGGAGCGTGATGTGCGTTATACCGTAGCGCTGCCGCGCCAACCGCGCGACGCCGGCAAGCGCGTCCTCCCATCCGCTCGTGCGCCCGAGCTCGACATGCGCGCTCATCGCCCGGAAGCTCGGGGCGAGGCTCCAGATGTGCAGGTCGTGAAGACGTTGGACGCCGGGCACGAGCGCCGCTTCCCCCAAGAACTCCTCAATATCAACGTTGTCTGGCGTCGCTTCGAGCAGGATCTTCACTGCCGACCAGAGGAGCGCGGCCGCCCTCGGCACGATCACCGCCGCCACGATCAGGCCGACGATCGGGTCGATCTGTCCGAAGCCGGTCGCCCAGATACCGATCGCGCTGAGGACGACGGCGACCGATCCGGCGGCGTCGGTCATCACTTCGAGCCGTGCCCCGCGAACGTTCAGGTTGTCGTGTGCGTGTGGCGAAAGCAGCCGGAGAACCACCAGGTTCATGGCGAGCCCGGCGAAGCCAACGAGAAGCACGCCCGCCGTGTGAACATCCGGAGGGGATGACAGCCTGCCGAACGCTTCGTAGGCGATATAGCCGGCAACTCCCATCATCAGGATGGCGTGGAGCGGGACCACCAGAACTTCCACGCGCCGGAAGCCGTAGCTCCGCTGAAGACTCGAAGGCCGGCGCACCAGGAGTGCCGCTCCAAGGGCGAGGGCGAGCCCGGCGGAATCCACGAGCATGTGCGCCGCATCCGCCGCGACAGCGAGCGAGCCAGTCCAGAAGCCCGCGATCAGTTCGAGGCACGCGAATCCGACGGTCAGCCCCAGGCCGACCGCCAGCCGCCGGACGACCTCGCCCCCGTGGCCGTCCTCGGCTCCCGTTCTCACCGCCGGCGAGGTCAGCTCTTCCATCACAAAACGAGCATACGGGGAGCCCGTACTTAACGGATAGCGATACTTCGTATCGATTTTCTGGTTGCCCGCGCGGGGCCCACGGGCGAACGCTGAGGGCCGCTCCCTCCTGTTACCGGAGGACGCGCGCCAGCCACTCGTCCATCTCCCGCCGCGCCCGCCGGGCAAGGGCCGTCCCTGGCATGATCGCGTCGAAACCGTGTGGCCCACCCGGATAGACATGGAGCTCGGTGGGAACTCCCGCGTGGTTCAGCCGCTGCGCGTAGCCGATGTCCTCGTCGAGGAAGCCATCGAGCGTCCCAACGCAGATCAGCGCCGGAGGGAGCCCGCCCAGGTCCGTCGCGCGCGCCGCCGCCGCATAGCTCGGAACATCGCCCCCGGAGAGGTCGCCGAGGTAGGCCGCCCAGCCGCGTTCGTTCGAAACCGGCGGCCAGATCGGGACCTCCCACTGGCTCGATACGGTTGTCCGCTGGTCGTCGATCATGGGGTAGATCAGGAGCTGGAAGGCGAGCGCGATCTCGCCGCGGTCTCGCGCCAGCAACGCCAACCCCGCGGCCAGGCCACCGCCCGCCGAGGCGCCACCGATCCCAAG
>JANMTH010000215.1:0-3754 GCA_031390305.1 Thermoflexaceae bacterium | reverse complement strand
TTCGGTGATGACGGCTTCGATCGCGTCGGCGGCCAGCTTCGCCGCCTCTTCGATCAGCCGGCGGTCCTCGCCGGTCGGGTTGCCCAGCACCCACGGAGCCACGACTTCGGGGTCCCACGAAGGTTCGCCATTGGCGAGCGGACGGCCGATCCCGATCCGGACGCGGATGAACTCCGCCCCCGCCGCCTGGACGATGCTCTTCAGGCCGTTGTGGCCGCCGCTCCCGCCGCCGACCCGGACACGCAGCGCGCCCGCGTTCATGTCCAGGTCGTCGTAGACGGCGATCGTGTGGGCCGTATCGCAGCCTGTCCACTGTTGCGCCTGGGCAACGGCCTTCCCGCTGACGTTCACGTACGTCTTCGGCTTCACCAGCGCGACCGTCGCCCCGACGAGCGTGCCGACGCCGATATGCATCAGGCTGCCCGTCGTCTTCGGCTGCGTGCCCGCTCGCTTCGCGAGGTCGTTGATCACCCAGAAACCCGCGTTGTGGCGGTTCCGCGCGTACTCTTCGCCGGGGTTTCCGAGGCCCACCACCAGCCAATCCGCGGCGAATCGCGGCCCCCCGCCGAACACCTTCTTCAGCATCATGGTCCCATCCCACCGTAACGGTCGCCAATGTGCAAAACTGGCGGCCACACAGCACCGGGGAGGCCTTCATGGCAGAAACCGTCAAGGACACGATTCGCGACCTGCTCGAATCCACGCGCGACACGATCGACTACCTCCTCTCCCTCCCAGAAGAGGAGTTGGCCCTTCCATCATCCCACGGCTGCGCCCAGGGAAAGGATCTCTGGGCGTTGCTCACGAACGATATCGACCACGAGATCATCCACGCCGGGCAGGTCTTCGAGGCCCGCTACGAAGCGCGCGCGACGGCCTCGGCGATGGAACGGCTGGTCGCGGAGTGGCTCCGCGCGCGGGCGGGCTTCATCTCGACCTTCGTCGGCATGAGCAACGAAGCGTTCAACAGCGAGTCCGCTCCCGGAGGCTGGACCTACCGTGTGATCGCCAAACACGTCCTCGAACTCGAGCGTCACTCGCTCAAGACGATCACCAGTGATCGCTCCGCTCGGGAGGCGTAGGACGTGGCCGATTGGCTGGTGCAGCTGCTCTTCGGTTCGCTCTACGGATCGATCGTCCTCGTCATCGCGCTCGCGGGTGCGATTCCCTACGGCATCTGGCGGGGCGTCAAGGCGCTCGGCCGCAAGCTCTCTGGAGGCTCTCGTGGCGACTCATGAACAGATCGACGACTTGAAGGCGAAGATGGCGGAGGAACGGGCCACGCTCATCGCCGCCGCCCGCTCACTCTCCGCCGAAGACGCCCTTCGTGTGCCCGTTGACGCCGAAGGCGAGGAGCAGTGGACGGCGCTCGAACAGCTCGCCCACCTCCACGAGATGGAGCGGACCTACGATGCCTGGGTGCGGGCCGCCCTCGCCGAAGATGGCGTCGACCTCGCCCCAATTCCCTGGCAGGGCGTGCCCATCCCGATCGAACGAGCGAACGAACATACCGCCGCCGAACTGCTCCGAAACCTCGAGCTGGAACGCGCCTACACCCTCGGCCTGATCGACGGCATCTCGCCGGACGAGTTCGACAGGACGGCCGTCAGCCCCATGTTTGGGCGGCTCACGGTGCTCCAGTGGCTCCGTTCGTTCTACCGCCACGACCGCCAGCACGGCGCCCAGATCCAGGGCCGCAAAAGCGGCTACCAGCCGAAGTTCCAGGGCAAGGAGCCGAACCAGCGCCGGATGCGCCTGGAACGGGCCGGCCCGCCACCGGCCGAAGCGTAGGCGCCCTTAGCGGACGCGCAGGCGGTAGGAGCAGACGGGCGCGCCGGCCAGCCGGTGTTCCGTCCGTTCGACGGCGACGCCATCGCCCATCACCTGCTCAATCGCCGTGCGTTCGTGGAGACAGAGATCGGGGCCGAATTCCGCCGCCACGAACACGGGACAGTGGTTGAACGTCAGGGTCGCCGCGTCGTCGGAATCGTGAACCTCGGCCGTCGGAAAGAAGGCCCGCTCCTCGGCCGCCGCCTTCAAGGCTTCGAACGACCGGGCGAAGGACCGGGCCTCGTGCCGCAGGGCGTTCGCCTCGGCGTTCCGCACAAGCTCGGACCACGTCCAGGAGGCGAAGAACCGGTTGAGCAGCTCCGAGTCTTCGCTGCCGAGAAACGCGACGAGCGCCCCGAGCATGTCGGAGTCGAGCTTCGGCAAGAGCCGTTGGCCCGCGTCCGTGATGAAATAGCGGTGGACTGGCCGGCCGGGGCCATCGACCACGCGGATGTGGGCCACGAGCCCGGCCGCTTCGAGGACACCGAGATGGGAGCGTACGCCGTTCGCCGTCATCGAGACCGCGCCAGCGATATGATGGACATCGGATTGACCCATCAGCCCTATCGCCATGAAAATCGCGTCGCGCGGCGGTGGGAGGGCGGGCGCGGAGACCGGCCGCGGGGCACGCTCCTGGTCCGGCGTCCGGCTTCGTCCTCGCCGGTCCACCGCCACCGCGTCATCCGCTGGAAGTTGTCGCTCGTCCATTTGTGTACCGCACACTTATGCCAGATTCCGCGTCGCATCTCAACCGATTCGCGGATTCCGGCATTGTTTCTGGAAGTATCGAAAGAATCAGGAAAGACGCGGATGCCCGATCCACGGCCCCGAGGCCCTTCCCTATCGGCTCACGACGACGGCGAGGGCGCCCGTCGCGCCAGAGCGCACGTCGTTGTGGGCCGTGCCCGCTTCCGCACGGCAGTAGTCCCCCGCCGCCATCGGCACTTCGCCGACCCACGCCTCGCCGCTGATCAGGTAGAGGTCTTCGATCAGTGCGTGGGGATGTTCGGGAAATTGAAGATTCGGGCCCATGCGGACGAGCACCGTACTCGCCCCGGACTGTTGGTGAGCGAACAGGATCTTGATGTCGATGCCCGGAGCCAGCGGCGTCCACTCCATCCCAGCGGACCGGGCGAAAAAGCTCGACTCAGCGATGAACTGGGCTGGCCGGTTCGCGGGCTCGGCGAGGCGCGCCAACAGGCGCTCGCGGAGCCCCGGCGACGGGACGGCGGATTCGCCGGTCGCGTAGGCCAGCAGTCCGGCCGCACGGCCCATCAGCTTCCGTTCCTCGTCAGTCTCGGCGAGGTCGTCGATGAGGGCATCGAGTTCCATCGCCGCGCTTCCCCGGGTCATCGTCCTGTCTCCTCTGGCGGCGGCGCGATCGTCCCCAGGCCGAGGAGGGCGGTTCGCAGCGCCTGGCGAATTTCGATCGCCGTCCGCCCCACGATCTCGGCGATCTCGGCCACCGCTAACCCACCGAAGTAGGCCAGTTCGAGCGACCGCCTGGTGAATGGGTCCAGCTTCTGAAGCCCGGCGCGGACCAGTTCTGCCTGTGTGTACGACAATTGTGCCGTATCTGATCGTGGTATGCCCGCCTTCGGCTCGGCCGGATTCCGGACGTGCAGGGCCTCCGAGCGGACAACCTGGAGGAACGCGGTCTGCCCGGCCAGAGAGAGCGGGGCCGCTCCAGGATTGGCTCTCCAATACTCTATGTAGGCCGCCTCACAGGCAGTCGTGGCCGCCGCCGCCTCGCCCGTGATCCTCAGCGCGAGGCTGTAGGCCGCGCCGCGGGTGGCATCGTAAAACGAGGGAAAGTCAGCCCGGCGGCCTTCATCCACGGTCGTGGAACCCGGTTCAACGCTCGACACGTATCTTCCCCGGCGGCGGACGCCGCACGCAGGCACAATACACGTAACCACGCCTG
>JANMTH010000192.1:0-4251 GCA_031390305.1 Thermoflexaceae bacterium | reverse complement strand
GCCGGGGAGCGCCGGACCGCGCCATGACCAGGGTCATCCGGGCGCCAGCGGCCTGCCATTCACGGGTGTTCTCTTCGAGAGCGGCGCGTAGCTCCACGAACATGCCGGTCACCGGCCGAAACTCCACCCGCCGCAGCCAGGCGACTGGCTTGGGCGGAGCGCCGTCCGGCCTGCCGACAACCTGCTGGAGGAGGTCGAGCTGCGGGGGCCGCGCCGACAACGCTGCCATGGTGGCGGTGAACGCCGGAGACTGCTGGGACGCACCGTGGAGCGGCTCCAGCTCAACCAGGCTCTCGACCGCGAAGACGATCCTGAAGAAGGGGGTGTCGGAACCGTACATGACCGTGCGGAGACCGACACGGAAGCCCTCGGCCTGGCGAGACCTGACCTGCGTTTCGAGGGCGGCCCGAAGGGCGGCAACCTGGCCGTTGGCCGGGAACTGATTGACGACGTGGAAGAAGGTGGGCATCGGGAACACTCCAGCGCGAAGGTGCGCGGCGTGAACATAGTCGCAGGCGCGTTTTCTGTATGTGAACTAGTTCACATACAACGCAAAGAGACTTTCGCCAGCGCGAGCACTCACTGAGTAGCCGGCGTGCGTTGCCCGGCGTTGCTCCCTCACCCCCGTCCCCTCTCCCAGCGCGCTGGGAGAGGGGAGTCAGCACGGCCGGTGGCGCGCTTACATATTTTGTGGGCTCTCTCGATCTCGACACGATCCACTTCATTGCAGGCGCAGCGAAGCGATGGCGGCGTGCATTTCGGCGTTGTGGGGGTCGAGCTGTTGGGCCTGGGCGAGCAGCCGTGCGACGCGTTCACCTTCCACGGGCTCGCCGGCGGCGATCAGGGCGCTGGCCTCGGCGACGAGGCTGTAGGCGGTCGGGGCGAAGCGCTGGTTGTGGCGATGGAAGGTCGCGGCGGCATCTGCATAGCCGGCGGTGGTGTCCCCGCTGGATTGGAGGCGGGCGAGGGAGAGGAGGTAGCCCGGGTGGAGCGGGTTGAGGCGGGTGGCTGTTCGGGCATCGCGGACGGCGTCCTCGCGGGTGGCGGCGCGGAGGGCCTGACCGGCGCGGAGGTCGGCGAGGGAGAGGGTGAGGGCGCCAGCGACGAGAAGCAGCCCGAGGGCGGCGAGGGCCGTCCGAACTATGGCGGTGGCAGGAGCCGGACGTAATCTCTTGAGCGCGTTGGCGATCGCCGCCGCCCTCACCCCCAACCCCTCTCCCAGTGCGCTGGGCGAGGGGAGCATCCAGACCTGGAAGCCCGCGACCCGGAATCGCGGACGTTTTCGAGGTAGTACTGGCGTTCGGACTATCGGGACGGACTCCGGCAGTCGCTTTCGCGCTTCCGTGGGACTGGCGTCCCTGGCCCACGTGAGCCCGATGATCGCGCCACCGACGAGCCAGGGCAGCCAGCCGGTCATCGCTTCGGCGAAAGCGAAGCTGGCGGCGGTCAGGTACCCGGCGAAGGCCGCGACGAGACCAGCGAAGGCGTAGCGGTCGGGGCCCGGAGCGAGGCGGAGGGCCGTCCGTCCGCCTTTCCAGAGGACGATGGCGGCGAGCGCCGCGAACGCCAGCAAGCCAGGGATGCCGCCACCCACCAGCTGGTCCAACCAGATGTTGTGGGCGCTTTCCGGGCGGACGTTGCGGGATTCGACGCCGGCCTGTCCTTCGTCGCGATACTCGGGGAAGAGAACGGAGAAGGCGTCTGGTCCGGCGCCGACGAGGGGCCGATCGGTGGCCATCTCGAGGGCGTTCTTCCAGAGCCCGAGGCGGGTGGATTGGCCACGCACGTCCACGGTCGATTGTCCCCGCGCGACCGCCGAATCGAGCACGCTCCGGCCCTGGGGCACGACGGCGAGGAGGGCGACGGCGGCCAGGGCGAGGGGTGCGAGGCGAAGGATGTGGCTCCGTCTGAGCGGCGCCTGGAGGCCGAGAAAGGTGACGGCCGCAACGCCGGCGCCGACCCAGCCGCCGCGACTGTACGTGAGGACGAGGGCCGCGGCCATCAAGCCGAGGGCGGCGGCGAGGCCATCACGGCGCCAGCCGGAGACCGAGCGCAGCAGTGCGGCGGCGGCACAGGCGGAGACGACGAGCTGGATGGCGAGGACGTTCGGCTGTCCGAAGAGCCCGCCGAGGCGGTCGGGGGCGCGAGTATCCCACTTCAGCCAGTCGAGGCCGAGGGCATCGAGGGCGGCGTAGGTCGCGGCGGCGGCACCGCCAGCGGTGAGGCCCCAGAGGAGGGGCGTCGCGGAGCGGGCGCGGGCGCCCTCACCCCCGGCCCCTCTCCCAGTGCGCTGGGCGAGGGGGGAGGGACGGGAAACGGCGAGCGCGGTTGCCACGGCCAGGGCGGCGTAGGCGATGAGGACGAGGATGCCCTGGTAGCGCTGGAATTCGCCGAAGAGGCTGCCGATGGGGTCGACGCCGAGGGCGGTGGCGAGGGTCTGTATCGCGAGGAAGGCGAGGAGCGCGAGGACGGCGGGTTCGCGGACGAGGCGGCGCGAGGGGGCGAACCCGCCGCGCAGAGCGAGAAGGAGCAGGGCGAGGCCGGTGAGGGCGACGGTTGCGGCGAGCCTGGGCATGGCGACCTGGTCGTAGAAGGGCTCGACGACGGCGAGGGGGACGGCGGCAGCGAGGAGGGCGAGGAGGTGGACGGGCTGGGGGCGCGGGCGTTCGTTGGCGGGCGCTCCCTCACCCCCGGCCCCTCTCCCAGTGCGCTGGGCGAGGGGGGAAGCGAGGCCCGAAAGGAGGCGACCAAGTATGGCGGGTTTTTTGGAGGTCGGGCCAGTCTGACGTCGTGCCTTCGCCACGGGTGGGATGCTACAGGGAGAGCGTGGTGGTCGGCCGAGGCGCAGGGGAATGCGGCGAGGATACCGTCTAGCAAGCGGGCGTCCCGCACGACGCTCAGACCGGTTACGAGCAGCCTGGCGCGACCGCTCCCGTGTGGTCGCGGTACTGTCCGGATCCGGGCCCTGCAGGCGACTTACTGCCTTGATTGGTTGGGTGGGGCTCGTTGCCGGGGGTTGCCTCCCTCACCCCCGGCCCCTCTCCCAGTGCGCTGGGCGAGGGGGGAGAGGAGGCGCGTGCGGAGAGCGGGGCGGCCGACCGAGGCGGCCGAACTACCGGCGCGCGGGCGGCACGGCTACAATCGGCGGCCATGAGCTATAGCGAGATCCGGCACAACCTCCCTCCCGGCGTCACCGTCGCCCGGTACGCCTTCGCTTGCGATGCGGTTGGGGAGATTGGTCGATGACATCGGGGCCGAAAGAGCTGAATGAAGCGTTTGTGCGGAGCCTTCCCGACGAAGGGCCGGTGACGATGGTGAACCTGGTCCGGTTCAGGGAACGGTCGGCTGACGGCGATGGCACGGGTTGGGACGCGTACACGCGGTACAGCGCGGCCATTCCGGCGCTGCTGAGGGGAGTTGGCGGCCAAATCCTCTGGGCGGGGAAGGCCGAGGGCGCCGTCTACGGTGACCTCAACGCTCGGCACTGGGATTTCGTCGTGCTGGTGCGTTACCCATCGCGGGTGGCATTTCTCGACATGGTCACCTCGGAAGAATACGCACGGGCCAACGTGCATCGTGAAAACGGCGTCGATGAACACGTCATTCTGGCTTCGACCGAAACGTATTCGAAGCTTTCGCCTTCGATGACGCAGGGCCGCTGAGTGTTTCCGGACGCGCGGGCAAACACGATGGGAGAGCCGGAGGAGTTCGTGCCGGCGCTCAACCGGGTGCGGCTGGCGGTGGAACGCGACCTTGGCCGGGGCGGGCCGATCAAGCCGCGGCTGCTGGCGGCGTGGACGCGGGTGGCGGAGCTACGGCTGCCCGGGTCTGTGTTGCCCCAGGAGGCGCAGGACGAGATAGACCGGCTGGTGGCGCTGTGGGACCGGCACCCGCGGCCCGGGGGCATCCAGAAGCAGGTGTACGGCAGCAGCGACGAGGCGTGCGAGGTGGAGGCGGAGCGACTCCGGATGATGCTCCGAGGGCTGGAACGGGCGGTCGAGGGGAAGGCTTCGTAGGACGGCGGCCGTTGCCGTGCATCTGCCCTCACCCCCGACCCCTCTCCCAGTGCGCTGGGCAGGGGGAGTCATCAGGGCGGCTCACGCGGCGGCCGTGGTATTCTTCGCCGGCCAGACGGGTGAGCGGCGCTGGACCGTGGAGGATGCTGCTATGCCGACAGTTCGGGCCAACGGGATCGACGTTTACTACGACCAACGCGGCGAGGGCGCGGACCTCGTCCTGATCATGGGCTTG
>JANMTH010000191.1:0-2684 GCA_031390305.1 Thermoflexaceae bacterium | reverse complement strand
GCCCTCCCCGTGCTCGCGGTTGCGCTCGTCCTGCTCGTCCAACTCCAGGACGGCATCGCCAGCGTGGCGCTCAGCCTGCTGAACCCGACCACCGCCCTGACGGTCCTGGCGCTCATCATCCTGCTTGGGCTGTGGCGCCTGATCGCCATGGCGGACGCGATGCTCGCGGTCGGTCGCGGCCGGTCCTGGCGACGCACCAACACCCTGGCGACGTTCGGGGCCCTGGCCCTGGTCGTGGTGGTGGTCCATGCGGCTGGAGCCTCGGTCGCCTGGTCCGCCTATCGCGCCGGATCGGACATCTTCGTCGGCGATCAGGGACCGGATGGCGAACAGCCCGGCGAATCGCTCGCCCCCGGAGAGAACCCGGGCGGGTCGGCCGCGCCGCTTCCGACGCCCGAGACGGAGGACTCCAGGGTCACCGTCCTGCTGACCGGGATCGACTCCTCAGAGACCAGGAATCACGCCCTCACGGACACATTGCTCGTGGTCAGCGCGGACCCGGTCACGGGCAAGGTGGTCATGGTCAGCTTTCCGCGAGACATCGCCCGCTTCCAACTCACGAGCGGGAAGACGTTCCGGGGCAAGATCAACTCGCTGATGAGCTACGCCGATCGGAACCCGGATGAGTTCCCGGACGGCGGGCTGAACACGCTGACCCGGGAGCTGGGGTACATCCTGGGCACCCCGATCCACTACTACGCGGCGGTGGACCTGGCCGGCTTCGCCCGGATGATCGATCGGGTGGACGGCGTGACGATCAACAACACGACGGCCATCAACGACGCCACCTACGGCGGCTGGACGGACGGCCGACCAGTGGGCTTCAGTCTGGGCGTCGGCTCCCACACCCTTGACGGCCACGGGCGGCCTGCGAAGCGATCACTTCACGGGTACGCGCTGCTTCAGCTCTTCCATCCAGTTGAGGACCACCTGGATCGGCGGAGCCGGGGGCGTGCCGGACTCGGTTTGTCCCGCGGCGATCAGACCCACGAACTTGCCACCTGGTGCGATGTCGTCGAGAGTTCGCGAGTTATTAGGCCGTGAGTCGGAAGGCCAGCGTGCGAACCGATCCCGCGTACTGTATACTGTATGACAGCCTGTATACGATGAGGAGTCCAGCATCAACCGTGGTCACCATCAGGGTGTCGCCCGATCTGGGCCGGGCCCTTGCGCGCGCCGCGCGCGGCCGTCGCCGCACGAAGAGCGACGTGATTCGGGAGATTCTCGAGCGGGCTCTGAGTGAGGGTACGCCCGACCGCGATCCGGCGCAGGAAGCCCGGCGTCAGTCACTGCTTGTCAGCGGGCGGGCGTCCGAGCGAGAGGCCCTCGCGTTCGTCGAACAGGCCGGCGACCCGCGCGGGTGGCGCGGGTAGTCCGATGAAGCGGGGCGTCATCGTCGTCATATCGGCGAAGGGCGCCTACACCGGAAAGCCACGGCCGGCGCTCGTCGTGCAGTCGGACCTCTTCAATCCAACCCACGCCAGCCTGACCATTTGCCCCATCACATCCGATTGTGTGGACGCGCCGCTGTTCAGGGTGACCCTTCCGCCAGGCGGCCGGACCGGGCTGAAAGTGGCGTCGCAGGTCATGGTCGATAAGATTGTCAGCGTGCCCAGGCCGGCCATCACCGCCGAAATCGGGCACTGCACCCCGGCCGAACTCGAGGCCATCGACGACAGCATGCGCCGGTGGCTCGCGCTCGACTAGCTGCCTTGACGAAAACCAGAACGTAGCTACATAGTGTAGATATGCCCAGTGCAAAGCTGTTCCGGCACGGTGGGAGCCAGGCCGTGCGCCTGCCGAAGGCGTTCCGCTTCGAGGGGACCGAGGTCGGTATCGAGAGGCGTGGCGAGGAGGTCGTGCTGAAGCCGCAGGCGAAGCCCTCGCATGGAACGCTGGCCGAGCTCTCCCGCCATCTCGACGACAAGTACCCGAAGGGCCGGGGGTTTCCCATGCCGGCACGGCTTCGTGCGAAGCAGAAGCGCGATCTCGACTGGTGATCGCGGTTGGCCCTCTTTCTCCTCGATACCACCGTCTGCGTTGATATTCTTCGCGGCCGCGTTACATCGACGACGACGCCAGCGGCGGCAGACTGCTGCCTCCCCGCGATCGTCACCGCGGAACTGTGGACGGGCCTTGCCAAGGGCGTGGCCAATCCGGATCGGGCGCGGAAGCTCGAGGAATTCGTCGGCCTCTTTCCCGTCTTGGATTTCGACGATGCCGCCGCGCGTCACTACGGGGAGATCCGTGCCGACCTCGAGAAGAGGGGCCTCGCGATCGGGCCTCTCGATCTCCTGATCGCCGCACATGCGCGGAGCCTGGGCGCCTCGCTGGTCACGGGCAATGTGCGCGAGTTTCGGCGGGTGAAAGGGCTCGGCGTCAGCCCTTGGACCATTACCAAGCGGGGCAAGGGTCGTGGCGCAGCTGGTGCCGGCGGCTGACACCGCGAGAAACCGTGGCTCGTCCTGCGGGGCACGGTGCTGAAGTACGACAAGCCCTTCGAACCGGCCGTCAAGGAATCCGATATCGAGGCGCTGAAGTGACGAGGGCGCCGCTGCTCGACACCCACGCCTGGGTGTGGTGGATCGACGGCGACCGGCAGCTGGCCCCGAGCGTGCGCACAGCGCTCGACGACCTGCCGGCGGACGGCAGGCCCTTTCTGGGTGACATCAGCCTCTGGGAGG
>JANMTH010000015.1:0-2214 GCA_031390305.1 Thermoflexaceae bacterium | reverse complement strand
TCATCGCGGCGGCCTACGGGAACATCGAACTTACCTCGGCCACCGAACCGCTCGCCCAGCGATATGCCGACATCATCGCCGACGCTACGGGCCAGCCGCGGGCCGATGTCTTCGACATTCGCTACCTCGATACGCTTCTCGGCCTCGCCCTCGATCCTGCCGCCCTCATCGCCGTCATCCAGGCCTTCCGGCTCGTCCCCGTAGGCTCGTAGCCGGCCGGCGGCGGATGCCGGTAGAGCGCCTGAGCGGAAGACAGGCTCGCCGGATCCCTAACTTGAGGCGGCCGCCGCCGTCAGCGTCGATTCGACGAGGGCAATGAATTCGTCCGCCGCGAACGGCTTCTGGACGAAGTGCGTGAGCGGCGTCCGCGCCGCGAATTCCGCCGGCCCCTCGGCGCTGTAGCCGCTGATCAGGATCACCGGCAGCTCTGGCCAACGATCGCTAATCGTCCGGCGTAACTCGATGCCGGATTCGCCCGGCATCACGATGTCGCTGATCACCAGGTCCGGAATGGACACTTCGATCGCCGCCTCGGCCGCCCGGGCGTTCTCCGCCTGGACCACCGTGTATCCCTGCGTACGCAGCAGGCGCGCAAGCATCAGGCGCACGGGATCATCGTCATCGACCACGAGAATGAGGCCAGCCATGAACGTTGGACCTCCCCGTCTTCCCGCGATTCGAGTGTAGCGTCCCAGGTGGGACGCTCGTGTAAAGGTAAGGCGCCGTCTTCGTCGCGCTCCGCCACCCTCATTGTCGGACACGGCGCCCGGCCGCTGGATAGGGAGTTACCCTTATCCTCGTGGACCGGCTTTCCGGAAAGTTACCGCCACTGCCCGCCCTCGCCCGGCCCTGAGGCAGGTCCCGCGCCCAGCGTCTCCACCCCGCTGTTTGCTCCAGATCACTCCCACATCTACTATCGACCGTACCCAGGGGGGTCTGGCATGCGCACGGTCGGCATCATCCTCGGGGCCGCAATCGTCATCGTCCTCGCCTACATCACGCTCAGCATCTTCGTCGATGGCTATTTCGGCGGCGACATCTGGCTCTTCGCCACACAGGCCGCCTGGTCCGCTCCCGATAGTTGGAGCGAATGGCGCGACATCGTCATCGTCTTCACGGCCGGCTTCTGGCTCATCTCCGGGCTGCTCATGGTCGCCCTCATGGCCGTCCTCATCTTCCTCGCACTCCAGATTCGCACCCTCCTCCGCGAAAACGTCGGCCCCGCCGTCGATTCCCTGCGCGATTCCCTCGACCACGTCCGCGGCACCACCGAGATGGCCAGCGAGACGGTCATCTCACCGTTCATTCGCGTCTATTCCATCGTCAAGGGCGTCCGTTCCGGCCTCGGCGCCGTCACCAATCTCCCGAACCGGATAAAGGGCCAGCAGAAGAAGGGCCGCAAGAAGTGACCGACGAGCCCAGGGTCATAGGCGCCGATCCCGTGGACCCCCGCCGCGAGCGGGCCCCGGTTACCCCGGCTCCCTCCACGCCGATCGACGAGGCTGTGGGGTGGGCCCGCGCCGTCGCTTTCGGCCTCCGCGACACCCTCAACGACATCCTCAAAGAGGGCCGCAAGGGCGCCAAAGACGCCCAGGACAAAGCCTGGCGCCGCTACGACAGCAAGACCAAGTACCGCCGCAAGCCCCGTCCCTGAGACAAGCTCCAACGCACCATCCTTGCTACGATGACCTCTGGCCACCGCGCGGAGAGGTGCTGGAGTGGTCGATCAGGTACGCCTGGAAAGCGTATGCGGGTGCAAGTCCGCCGTGGGTTCGAATCCCACCCTCTCCGCCACCTGAACGTCAGTCCGGCCCTTCGTCTCCCTCGCCATGCCCCACCGGGCATCTCCGAAACTGTGGCAAAACTGTGGCGGGCACGGGCGCTAAAATGAGAAGCGCCGGGCTGCTTCCTCAGCTCGGGTAAAGTCCGCTCAGGAGACGCCGAGATGGGCACGGGACGGCAACTGGTGGCGAATGTGCGGACGGCGGTTGCCTTGGTCGCAATCGCGGTCTCGCTGCTGGCCTGTTCCGGCGACAAGGCGAAAGTCGCGCAGCTCGAAGCCGATAACACAGCGCTCCGGTCCGCCCTTTCAGTCACGCCCACGCCAACCCGCGCGCCGCTCACTGCGACGCCAATCCCCGCGGCGCTGCGTGACTACGTGAGGGCCGCCGTCATCGCGTTGCAACCCGGCCTCGGCCTCGGCCCTGCGGACGG
>JANMTH010000146.1:0-8494 GCA_031390305.1 Thermoflexaceae bacterium | reverse complement strand
GGTGAGAACGGCTGGCGGACGCGGAATCGGGGGTATCGAGCCCGTTCGCGGCGAACCGCGCCGGCGCACCCTGACAGCGGCGGCGCCCGGCGTTTGGTAAGCTCCAGCATCCGCAACTCTCGAGGCAGCCGATGTTCCCGCCACCCTCACCCTGGAAGCAGTTCACCGAACCGGAGCCGGAACGGGAGTACGCCGCCTTGTTCTCGATGTTTCCGATGCGCAGCTACCGATTCCTGCCGGGATTTGCGCGGCGGGTGGGCCGCGTGCGCGGGCAGCTGGGTTCGACACGCGGGGTGGTTGGATACTCGTTCAACGCACCCCTGCCCTTCCGGAGGCTCTACACGCTGAGCGCATGGGAGGACCGGGCGGCGCTGGACGCCTTCGTCCACCAGGGGGCACACGCCGAGGCGAACACGGCGGAGGCGCCCCACCTTTCCGGGCCAGGCACGTTCATCTACTGGACGGTGAAGGGGAAGGAGCTGCCTCTGCGCTGGAGTGACGCCTTCGCTCGGGAGAGGGACGCCGCCGCCGGATCTTGATGAAGCGGTAGATCCAGCCGCTCGTGACCGCCGTATAGAAATGCAGGATGCGGTCGGCGGCCCCGAGAGGGATGGGATAGCGAGGCCGCCGGCCACATCTAGACTACGACTTCCCACGGTGCCCCGCGCCGGGCGTAAGATGCGCGGCAGCTTCACCCACGGGAGGTACGCCCCAGATGGTTTACATGATGGTCCGGCTGCAATGCCGCTACGGCCGCGTCGAGGAGTTCGGCGAGATCATGTCCCACCTCGTCCCCCACCTGGAGAAGGCGGGCTGGCGGTTGCACGGGGCGTATCAGGTGAGCATCGGCCGCCTGAACAAGGTCTGGGACCTGTGGGAGATCCCGGATGCGAACGCGCGGTCGCTGACGGCCGTCGCCTTCGCGGACCCAGAGGCGCGCGAGTGGGCGGGGCGACTGGCGGATTGTTTGGAGGAGGAGGAGCTGGAGATCCTCGACGAACTCCAGTATTCGAAGGACGCGCGGGAGCGGCAGCGGGGGTAGGGTTGGGGTGAGAAGGCGGCCGAATCACGATTTGTCGTCTTTACCATCGGCTAGGGTCAGACGCGCCGGGCCGCGCTAGGCTGCGCGGCATGACTGCTCCATCGAACTCACAGACCGACCGCGACCAGCAATGGACCGAGCGCCAGCGGGAGGTCTTCGCCCTCCTCGTGCGCGGGATGACCAACGGCCAGATCGCCGAGACGCTGGGCATCAGCCTGGCCGGGGCGAAGTGGCACCTCGCCGAGATCATGTCGATCCTCGGCGTGGGGACGCGCGAGGAGGCAGCGGACTACTGGCGGCAGTCGACAGGCCTGATGCCACGCCTCCGGCGGTTCACGCGGGCACTCGTGCCGGCCGGGGGCCTCGTGGCCTGGGCGGCCGGCGGCGGCTCGGCGGTGGCCCTCGGCGGTGTGGGAGCGATGGCCATCGTGCTCGCCGTCGCATCAGGAGGAGCGAGCGGCGGCGGCGACCCAGCCGCTTCGGCCGCAACGGTTGACACGAGCACGACAGCCGCCGCGCTCGCCGCCGCGAGTCCGTCCCCTCCCGCCGATCAGGGTGCCGCGGTCGACCCGGACCGCCTGCGTGAGATTCGCGACGAGCTGTTGGCAACGCCTGAGTACCAGGCGGCAGCGGCGGCTCAACGGGCGTGCCTCGTTGCGCGCGGTTACCAGTTCCAGTCCGACACAGTCGTCGTCATGCTCGACGGGACGGTCGATGACCTCATGGTAGCGAGGGGAAGGGCGGTCGAAGGCGCGTGGCTGGATTGGCGAATCAACAACGAGCAGTGCGAGGACCAGTCCGGCGTGACGGCGCTCTTGATCGGAGCGGGGTTGCCGGTGGGCCCGCAGGCAGTCGCGCGCGGGTTTCCGGACAACGCCCTGGATGCCGCCGCGATGGATTGCGTGGCCTCGGCGGGCCTTCCCGTGCCGACGCCGAAGGAACTCCGTGGCGGCCTGAAGATCTACGACAAGTACTCGGTTCCGACCGAAATCCGGGAGCGCTGGACGCTGACGCGGACCGCTTGCGTGATCCAGCTACGGAGCGCGATACCGCGCTGACCGCCCGCCCGTTACACCAGCGTCGGGAAGAAGACTTGCCAGGCGAGGAGGGACTTCGCCACGAGGCTGAGGACGATGTACCCGGTCTCGCCGAAGAGGTAATCGCGCCAGGGACCGATGCGCCGGTACTGCAGCACCATGTTCAGGGCGAAGATATTGAAGAAGAGAAAGAGCGAAAAGAAGATGCCGTAGACGAAGGCGGGTGGCGAGGCGGAGACGCCGGGGCCGATGAGGTAGACGGCAATCAGGAGCCAGGGAACGATCCCGACGAGGCAGCCGAAGAGATAGGAGAGCCAGTTGGGGCGGCCCGGTTGCTCGTAGTGCTCCATCAGGAGGCCGAAGAGGATCATGGCGGCGTTGGCGGCGAAGAGCGCGCCAAGGGCGGTTACTTCGCTGATCCCGGTGAGCATCGCGATCAGGACGATCATGATCGAGCTGCTGAGTGAGTACTCGATCCAGCGGGCGTAGTTCCGGTTGCGGGCGAGGTTGCGGTTGTACCAGGCGTTGATGCCGGGGGCGGCAAGGAGGAAGTGGGCGGCCGCCGAAAGGAAGACGAACGCGGCGATCCCCCAGGCGATGCGGATATCGAAGAGGTGGTGGAGCTGGGGCGGGTCCTGGCCCGGCGGCCCCTGCATGAAGGTGGCGGTGACGGGAAGGCTGAAGCTGGTGGAGAGGAGGAGGATGGCCGCGCCCTGGAGGAGGTGCAGCGCGCCCATGCCGGCGTTGAAGAGCCGGAGACGGCGGTAGGTCCGGGCCGGCCCGGAAGCTGTTGGTGCGTTCATGTCGTCCTTCCTTTCGCGCGGCGCAGGGCGCGCTGTGGCCGGGAACGGGCAGACAACGAGGGCGGAGAGCTTATCGCCTCTCCCGCGCTCCCGCTTCGTCCCGGCGGATGATGAGTTGGAAGATGGCAAGCCCTACGACGGCTACAGTGAGGGCGCCGGCGGAGAGAAGGCTATCGCCGGCGTCACCCTGTGATCCGAAACGTTCGAGAAACGAGGTTCCGAGAATCACCACGATAACACCGATGATCTTTACTTCGAGGTCGGTGAGCGAGTCTATCCGACCGGCCGCAGGCATAGGGAGGGGCCCAATGAAGAGACTGAAGAGACCGGTGCCGATGAGGTAGAAGACCACGGCCTTGAGCACGATCGTGACGGTCTGGAGGAAGTTAACCTTCACCTCTGTGGCGTCGAATTCGCCGTTGGCAAGATCCCGGTAGGCGTCGGCAAGGTCACGCGCGGCAAGTGCGATGGCGAGGCCGAAGAGGCCGATAGCGACGGCCACCATCGCTATGACCGCGAGCAGAATCGCATAGCGGCTCCTCGCAAGGAGGCTCGCGAGCGCAGTCTGAAAGGGGGGCGGCGCTGGCTCGTTCATTGACTACTCCTGTAGCGATTCCGCGAAGGCGAGTGGCCCGGCCGGTTCCGGGAACGGGACAGAGCCAGCGCGGAAAGTTGGCGGACGGACCAGGTCATCCCGCGGCAGGCGCCACGCGGGAGCCGCAGCGCCCGCAGAACTTCGCCGTCAGGGGGACAACGGTCTCGCACTTCAGGCAGCGCATATCCTCTCCGGGAGCGGGGAGGAGCGAACCGCACTCCTGACAGAACCTGGCGGCCGCTTCGTTCTTGGCGCCGCATTCCAGGCAGAAGAGCGGCGGCCCAGGCGGAGCGGCCGGAAGGGCCGAGGGGAGCGCTTCGCGGTCATCGTGATCGTCCCTGGTCTTACGACGCTTGCTGCCGCGACGCTCGAAGAGGTCCTCGAAGAGGTCAAAAAGTTCGTCAACCATGATCTCCTCCTACCCTGGTATGAGCCCGTCCGCGGTAAGGAGTTGGCGTACCTCTTCGAGCGTGCTCCCCTCGGCGGGGAGGAGAACGTCGGAGGGGAGGAGCTCAGCGTCGGCGAGGGGCAGCCCGGAGGCGCGCACGATTCGTTGCATCTCCGCCAAATGAGCCGAGAACTCGGCCGGGTGCTCCTGTTGGAGATCGAAGTCGAGAGCGGCGTCGATCTCGTGCAGTGCGTCCGCGGTCTCTCCGGGAACCCGGAACTGCCCTTCGCCGAGGATTCGGACGATCACGACGCGACTCCGTTCGATGGTTGATGATGCGCGCGCCACTCGTCCGCGGCGGGGAGCGGCGAAGCGTAGATGGCGAGAAGAGATTCGAGGATTCCACGCTGAACGCGATAGCGATCCTGGTCGTCGATTGCGAGAGCAACCTTCAGATCGCGCTCGATAGCTGAGAGGAGCGGGACCACCCGGTCATCGACCAGGAATCGTCCGGCGACGGTAGGTGCAAACTTCATGACCGTGGACCTCCGAGGAGTGGTGTGGGAGCGGGCGTCGCGATCTGGGCCCGGATTCGCGCAAGTTCGTCTTCGACGGCGTAGGTGGTTCCAAGGGCCTGGAGTTCGCGATCGAGCGCTGAGCTACCGGGTTCAAGGGCGTCATCGAGGACGCCGGAGGCGATGAGTTCGTTGATGGCGTCGCCGCGAGAGCGGAGGGCGGCGGTCTTGTCTTCCGCGCGCTGGACAGCGAGGCCGACGTCGGACATCTCTTCGGAGAGGCCACTCACGGCTTCGCCGATGCGGACGGTGGCCTTTGCGGCCGTATATTGGGCCTTGATCACCTCCTTCCGCGTGCGGAAGGCTTCGACCTTGGCGGAGAGACGGGCCTCGGCCTGGATGAGGCGTTCCTGCTCGCCTTTGAGCTGAGCAACCTGGGCATCGAAGCCTGAGAGCTGCTCGAGGGCTCCCTGTTTCCGTTCGAGGGCGAGTCGAGCGAGGTCTTCGCGGCCGCTGGCCACGGCCTGTCGGGCCTGAGCGTCGAGCTTCTCGGTCTGGCCGCGAATCTCCTCGGCCTGGAGTTGAAGGCGGCGGCGGGCGGCCGTCACTTCGACGACCCCTCGCTTGACGTCGCGGAGCATCTCGACCTGTTTGTCGTAGCTCAGGTCGAGCATCTCTCGCGGGTCTTCGAGGGCATCGACGGCGCGGTTGGCCTTCGCTTCGAAAATGGCTTTGAGCCGTTTGAGCACCATGGGATTCCTCCTTGACGTGGATATTGGCGTGGCCCGGAGACGGGCCCCCAGAGGCGGATGGACTACGCCGGGTGTGAGCCGAGGGCGGGGCCGGAGCCGGATTCCCCGGGCTGGCCGCCACCGCGGCTCTTGAAGATGGATGCGGCGATGGCGACACCGAGGATGCCGAGGATGACGGCGAGGCTGAGTAGCGGGTGAATCTTGACGACGTCTACGAGCATCATTTTGCTCCCAACGAAAACGAGGATGGCGGCCAGCGCGGGCTTCAGGTAGGTGAAGCCCGCGAGGTAGCCGCTGAGGACGAAGTAGAGGGCTCGCAGCCCGAGGATGGCCATGATGTTCGAGGTGAAGACGATGAACGGGTCATCTGTCACGGCGTAGATGGCGGGGATGGAATCGACCGCGAAGACGAGGTCGGTGCTTTCGATGAGGAGGAGGACGAGGAAGAGCGGCGTCATGAAGAGGACGCCGTTCCGCCGGGTGAAGAACTTCTGGCCCTCATACGCCTCGGTCACGGGCAGGAAGCGCTTTGCGATGCGGACGAGGCGGTTCTTCTCGAGCGAGGGGGCGTGGTCGCTCGAGCGGAGGAACTTGATGCCGGTGAAGATGAGAAAGGCGCCGAAGACGTAGATGATCCAGTGGAGCGTGCCGAGCAAGACGCCAGCGCCGGCAATGAGGATGGCCCTCATGATCAGCGCGCCGACGATCCCCCAGAAGAGCACCCGGTGCTGATAGGCGGCGGGCACGGTGAAGGCGGCGAAGATGAGGAGGAAGATGAAGACGTTATCGACCGCGAGCGACTTCTCGATGAGGTAGCCGGTCGTCCATTCGAGGCCGGGGCCGGAACCCTGGAAGACGTACACGCCGAGGTTGAAGAGCAAGGAGAGGCCGACCCAGACGGCGCTCCAGATCAACGCTTCCTTCCTCGATATTTCGTGGGCGGTGCGGTGGAAGACGCCGAGGTCGAGGGCGAGCAGGCCGGCCACGAGGCCGAGGAAGAGCGCCCAGGGAAGAAGATCCATGAACAAAGAGGAGATCCTTTCGCGGCAGAGACACAGCCTGGCCGCATCCGTTGATGGATGTAGCCAGGGTCTCACCGGCGAAAGTGCGAACTTCGCCCGCGGCGCCGGCGCTTTTCAGCGCGTACTGACGGCTACCGCAACGCCCCAGGAGCTGGGACGATGGTTACTCCCCCATGACTTCGTAACTAACGTTGCCCGACACATGTGTCGTGTGTCAAGCCGGGTCGGTGAACAGCGCTCACGGGGTGCCGCTTGTGGCTGGCCTGTATCATGTCCGAAAATGGCGGCCCGGAAGGCATGGGCGCGAGGTACAGGCAGGGTGAGCAAGAAGAAGGACCAGAAGCGGAAGAAGGACCGCCAGCAGGACGAGCAGCTTGCGAAGCTGAAGGAGCTTATCAAGGAGCACGTGGCCGAGCTGGTGCTGCCGGCGAGCGCGAACCAGATCCCGCCGATCGGGACGGCCCGCCAGGAAGACCCACCGCCGCTCAACGGACCGCTCCGGGCGATGGTGATCATGGCCCACCCCGACGATGCGGAGTTCGTCTGCGCGGGAACGGTGGCGAAGTGGTGTGCCGAAGGCTGGGAAGTGCACTACGTCCTGGTCACGGGCGGCGACAAGGGCACGCACGACCCGGAGATGCACCCGGAAAAGCTGGCGGCCATTCGGGAAGAGGAGCAGCGCGCGGCCTGCCGGCTCCTGGGCGTGAAGGAGTGCCACTTCCTCGGCTACCCGGACGGCTTCACGGTCGATGAGCACGAGCTTCGCGGCCAGATCGTGCGGCTGCTGCGGCTCTGCCGGCCAGACGTGGTGGTGACGTGGGACGCCTTCCGGGGGTCGTTCAACCATCGCGACCACCGAAACGTAGGGACGGTGGTGGCGGACGCCGTCTACCCGCTCGTTCGCGATCGGCTGTTTTACGGCCGGGACGAGGAGGACGGCCTGGAATCGCACGCCGTCAACGAGATCCTGCTGGCCGGGGCGGCGGACCCGGACTACACGGTCGATATCACGGAGCACTGGGAACGGAAGATCGACGCCATTCTCTGCCATACGAGCCAGATCGGCGGGCGCACGAAGGAGGACTTCCTGAAGATGCGGGCCGACCAGGTGAAGAAGGACGGGGAGAAGCCGATCGAGGAGAAGTTCCGGCGCTGGAGCATCCGCCGGCCACCGCCGCCCGCGACCGAGGAGAAGGCCGAGGAGAAGAAGGACGGCGATTCCGCTGAGGACGGCGAAACGGACGAGACGGGCGCGCCGGTGCTGGCCGGAACGCAGAAGGGCCAGCGGGGCTAGGAGCCCTCAACCCCCTCTCCCGGCTCCTGCGTCGCGGGCGAGGGGGCTCCAGGCGATTCGCGTCCTGAACGCTTCCGATTTCGGCGGCCGGGGACTGTTTTCATCCCTACGAGGCTGTTTCGTCCCCAGGAGCGGGGCGGAAGACGCGGAGGGCGGGGAGGACATCCCAGACCTGGGCCCAGTGTTCGATGTACTCCCAGTCGAGCCGCGAACCGAGCAGGTCGACCATCAGGGCGATGTCTCGCTGGTCCTGGCTTCGCATGGCGAGAAGTTTCAGCACGACAAGGTCTTCGGGCGTCGCGACGTTGAATGCCGATGTCTCGGATTGGCGGGCGCGGTCGAGTACGAGCATCTGGTAGTCGGTCTTGGCGACCTGAAAGTCGATCTTGAAGCTGCGGGATTCGTTGCTCATCTGGGAGAAGTCCGGCCCGGAGGGTTCTCCGCCATCCTGTCGCCGGAGGTGGCGGAGGCCCACGGCCCGCAAGGCCTGCTCGACAGCCTCGATCGCGTCACGATCAGGCCCGACGATGAAGTCATAGTCATCGGTTTCGCGGGGAGTGATCCAGGCGTTGACGCCGTGGCCGCCGATGAGCGCGTGCCTGAGCCCGGCCCGAAGGAAGATGCCCGTCAGCCCGGCCGCCGAAGCGGCCTCAGGCACGGTAGAGGCCGAGCCGCTTCGCCCGCTCGTAGATCTTCTCGGGCTCTTCGGGGTCGCGCCGGGGCGAGACGGGGAGGCCGAAGCGGCGGGCGGCGCTGTGTTCGAGGCGGACATGGAGGGGGAGCGCTCGCCAGGCGGCGCGCCACTCCGCGTTCGCCTCGTCCTGGTACTGGCCGAGGCGGCGCATGTACTCGCGGTCGCGTTCTGAAGCCAGCTCGATGTCCATGCCTCAAGTATACGGCGAAGGGGGCGGGGCGGCGGGGGCTATCGGCGGTAGGGTGCGCTCCCGGACGTTTTCCCCCACACCCCCCAACCCCACTCCCAGCGCGCTGGGCGAGGGGAGTCACCCACTCACCGGACCCCCCACAATTTTCGTGGTCTTGTTAGA
>JANMTH010000134.1:0-6491 GCA_031390305.1 Thermoflexaceae bacterium | reverse complement strand
CGACGGCCGCGACGACGATGGCGATCGTCGCGCCACTGAGGCCGCCTCCGTCACCGTCGCTGCCGCCGGTCTCGCGGAGGGAGACCGGGGCCTTCGTCGGCGCCTGGGTGGCCTGCTGGGCCGGGCGCTGAGTCGGCACGGCCGTAGCCTGTTGGGCCGGACGCTGGGTGGGCGCGACCGTGGCCGGCCGCCCCGCTCCCACGGAGGCCAGGAACGCGCGCTCGAACTCATCGAGAGTGACCCCGTAGTCCGTCTTCAGCGCTTCGTCGTACCGCCCGCCCTTCTTGATCGCCGCGAAGTACTCGGCGAACTTCGCCGGCCCGCCCTTATCCACCAGGTACTTCACCATGAAATAGGCCTCTCCGTAAAAGACCCCGACGAGGCGCGGGTCGTTAGAGGGCGAAACCATCTGCCCGAAGGGGATGAGGCGGTTGGCGCTCGCGGCGGCCTGGAAAGCGGTGATGTAGTCCCCCGCCGAAGTCTGGGCGTAGACGGCCGTCCCTTCATCGAGCCAGGATGGCAGCTTGCCGAGGGCGCTTTCGCCGGCCGATTCGTTGATGATGTGGCCGAACTCGTGGCGCAACGTGTCGGTCCGGTCGGCGCTCCCGCAGGCCGCGCCGATAACGAAGACGATGTTCGAAGCGACCTTCGTGCCGCAGGTCAGCGTCTGCGAATCGAAGGTCGAGCCGCGGCCCGCCTGGGCGTCGATCAGCTCCTTCTCCGTATCGAAGAGGATGACGCGAACCGGCGTCTGCTTCAGCTTCGTGTTCAGGAGGGTGACGCCGACCTTCTGCCATGTATCCAGCCCCGCCTTCAGGTAGGCGTTGGCAAGGGCTTCGCGGTCGCCGAGGAAGTAGACGACCATGAACTCGCCCTGGACTGTCTTCCATTCCTGCCCCGGCGGGAGGTAGAGGAACTTCTGGTCCGGGCTCGATGTCGTTTTGCCGTCGGCAGTGGTGATCTCCCAGTGGTAGATGAACTCGCTGCCGGCCGGAATATAGCTCTGGGCGCTGTTCGTGGTGACCACCACTTCGGCCGTCAGCGTCGGCGCCGGCGTAACGGCGGAGGCCGGCTTACCCAGCGCGCTCGTCCCACGGCCAACAACCGTGAAGTTCAGCGTGACGTCCGTGATGTTCACCGGTGCGCTCGCGGTCACGCGGAACTTCAGCTCTCGCGGGTAGCCGTTCTCGATCGTCGTGTTGTCGATCGTCGCGTCGGCCAGGGCGATGCCAGCGGAGGAGCCGAGGATGGCCAGCACGGGCAGCGCGATCGCCAGCAGTGCCAGCAGGCGGCGGGTCATTCGTCCTCTCCGACGCGTGATTTCAGATAGGCTTCGATGAACCCGTCGAGCTCACCATCGAGGACGGCCGTCGTGTCGCTCGTTTCGTGGTCAGTCCGCAGATCCTTCACCATCTTATACGGATGCAGGACGTAACTGCGGATCTGGCTGCCGAAGGACATGTCAACGTGCTTTCCCTTTAACCGCGCCTTTTCCTCTTCGCGCCGATTCATCTCGATCTCCAGGAGGCGCGACTGTAGGACCATCATCGCCCGTTCGCGGTTGCGGCCCTGGGAGCGCTCGTCCTGGCAGGTGACGACGATTCCCGTAGGGATGTGCGTCAGGCGGACAGCCGTCGAGTTCTTCTGCACGTTCTGTCCACCCGCGCCGCTCGAACGGAAGACGTCGATCCGGACATCGTCGTCGCTGACCTCGATCTCGGCGAGGCCTTCGACCTCGGGCAGAACCTCGACCTTCGCGAAGCTCGTCTGGCGCGTCGCCGAAGCGTTGAAGGGCGACTGGCGCACGAGACGATGGACGCCCCGCTCGCTCTGCAGGTAGCCGAACGCGTACGCCCCCTGGATTTCGACGGTCGCGCTCTTGATCCCCGCCTCTTCGCCGTCCGTCAGATCGATGACCTCGGCCGAAAAGCCGCGGCGCTCAGCCCACCGCAGGTACATGCGGAGGAGCATCTGGGCGAAGTCCTGGGCGTCCGTACCGCCAGAGCCGGCGTGGACGGCGAGGATGGCGTTCCGGGTGTCGTATTCGCCGGAGAGCTGGAGCTGGAACTCGAGCGCGGCGAGCTGCTTTTCGCCAGACGCCACATCGGCCTCGGCGGAGGCGGCAATGCTTGCGTCGCCTTCCGCGATCGCCAGCTCGAGGATCTCGACGGCGTCGCGGGTCTTGCGTTCGAGCGTGCGCCAGGTCTCGGCGTTGGTTCGCAGGCCCGAAAGGCGCTGCATCACGCTACGGGCGTTCTCGGCGTCGTCCCAGAACGCGGGCGTGGTGGACTGCTCTTCGAGTTCGGCTACCTGTTCTTCTTGGCTGGCGACGTCAAAGTCGCACCAGGATATCGGAGATGCGGACCAGGAGGGCGTTCGCCCGGTTGAGTGTGTCTTGCATGAGCAAAGAGTAGACGAGCGATGAGCGAGGAGCCACGAGCCCGTAGTTGTGGCCCACCGCGGCCACGGGCCGCCGATCACCCCTCCGAAGTTCTGCGTGCCCCTGTGGGCCACGACCACCGCCCGGGTCCCTCGACCACCACGACTTGCGTAACGCCACGTGAACTATCTAGGATCGTCCCATTCGCCGGAGCGCTACCAAGGAGCCTAACGTTGACCGAAACCGCCACGACTGAACTCGCCTTCGATCCCGATGCCCTTCGCGAGAAATACCGGCTGGAACGGGACAAGCGGGTCCGCGCCGAAGGGAACACCCAGTACCACGAGGTCAAGGGCGGCTTCGCCCACTTCATCGGCGACCCGTACATCCAGCCAATCGAACGGGCGCCGCTCTTCGACGAGGTTGAGGTCGCGATCATCGGTGGCGGCTTCGCCGGGCTCCTTATCGGCGCGCGGCTACGCGAAGCGGGCGTGACCGACCTCCGGTTCGTCGAGAAGGGCGGCGACTTCGGCGGCACCTGGTACTGGAACCGCTATCCCGGCGCCGCCTGCGACACCGAAGCCTACATCTACCTTCCGCTCCTCGAAGAGGTTGGCTACGTGCCCACGGAGAAGTACGCGAAGGGCCCGGAGATCTTCGAACACAGCCGGCGCATCGCCCAACACTACGACCTCTACCGCGACGTCTGCTTCCAGACCCAGATCACGGAGCTGCGCTGGGACGACGCTACGGCCCTCTGGACGATCTCCACGGACCGCGGCGATCGCTTCCGGGCCAAATTCGTCTGCATGGCCAACGGGCCGCTCAACCGGCCGAAGCTCCCCGGCATTCCCGGGATCGAGACCTTCAAGGGCCACTCCTTCCATACGAGCCGCTGGGACTACGACTACACCGGCGGCGACAGTTATGGCAACCTTGAGGGGCTGCGCGACAAGCGCGTCGGGATCATCGGGACCGGGGCGACCGCCGTCCAGTGCATCCCCCACCTCGGCGCCAGCGCGGGGCAGCTCTACGTCTTCCAGCGCACACCCTCATCGATCGACGTACGGGCCAACCGCCCGACGGATCCGGAATGGGCGAAGACGCTCGAGCCCGGCTGGCAGCGCCGCCGGATGGAGAACTTCTCCACCCTCACGACCGGCGGCCACGCTGAAGTGGATCTGGTGATGGACGGCTGGACCGAGATCATCGGCAAGCTCGCCCGGCGGCGGCTGGACGACGGTTCCGACCTCGCCGTGGCGTTGGAGCTTGCAGACTTCGAGAAGATGGAGGAGATCCGCGCCCGCGCCCAGGCGATCGTCGATGACCCCAACGTCGCCGAGTCCCTGAAGCCGTACTACCGCCAGTTCTGCAAGCGCCCATGCTTCCACGACGAATATCTGCCGACCTTCAACCTCCCGAACGTGCACCTGATCGACACCGAAGGCCGGGGCATCGAACGGATAACGGAGCGGGGGATCGTGGCCGACGGCGTCGAGTACGAGCTGGACTGCATCATCTACGCCAGCGGCTTCGAAGTAGGCACGCCGATGGAGCGCCGGGCGGGTTACCAGGTCTACGGCCGCAACGGCCAGGCGCTGAGCGAGAAATGGCGCGAGGGCGTCTCCACACTCTTCGGGATGCAGAGCAGGGACTTCCCGAACTGCTTCATCATCGGGCTCTCCCAGGTGGGGACGAGCGCGAACATTCCCCACGTCCTCGACGTTCAGAGCCGCCACGTGGCCTACGTCATCGAGCACGCGCGTGAGCACGAAGTGCGGACGATCGACGTTGAGGAACGGGCCGAAAACGAATGGGTACAGAAGGTCATCGACGCTTCTCTGGCCAACCTCGGCTTCCTCGAAGCATGCACGCCGGGCTACTACAACAACGAAGGCCAGCCCAACGGAGAGCTGTTGCGCCGGAACGGCCCCTACGCCCCGGGCATCATGAAGTTCGCCAGGGTGCTGGATGAGTGGAAGGCCGAAGGCAGCCTCGCCGGCCTGGAGTTCTCGCGCTCGTAGGCTCGGGCGGCGGTAACTCTTCAAGTGGCACAAGCGGAGCGCTACTCCGCGAAGCTGACGGGTGGGGCCGCCTGGTCCGGCGGCTGAATGTTTGCAACGCCTTCCCGGACTGTCTGGAACAGCGTCCTCTTCGGAGAAGTGTCGTCGATCGCAAGCTCGACCACGAACGTACCTGGTCCTTCGAGCATGAGCGGGAGGTTCACGGCGAGCAGTACCCGTTGCGTGATACCCGCGGGCATCCCTGCCGCGCGTCCCTGCTCGAACTCGCCATTGAGCGACGCAAGTTCCTTGTGCGCGTCTTCGTTACGAACCCGAAGGCTGAACTGATGCCGGCGATTGGTCTCCAGCCAGGGGACGAGGACACCGGCGGCCACGGCCAGCGTAAGGTTAGCGGGGAAGTCTCGGGCGTGAACGATTGTCCAACCACCACCCAACATGAAGAGCTTGTCTCCTTGGACTTGAGCGCCGTCGGCGAGGATCAGGAAATCGACTGAGCAGCGTTCGGCAGGCTGAGGGGCGCGCCTGGAGGTTGGCATTTGCTCGTCTCCTGTTTACAGTAGCTACAACGTAAACAGTAGGAGGATTGGATTGGGCGGTCAAGGCTCCGATGCCAACGATGCCCTCGATGTCGAGGTCCACGGGTTCGAGTTCGACGGACGTAACGCGGAGCACCTTGCCCGCCATGGGCTAACGGAGGAGGTCGTGTGGGATGTGTGGGCTGGTGACCCTCGGGCCTTTCCCAATCGCCCGGAGCGTCCCGCAACCCACCTACTGGTCGGGGCTGACTCGACGGGCAGACACTGGACAGTCGCGATCCTCCTCGTGGATAGTGCGACGTACACATGGAGGCCGATCACGGGCTGGCCAAGCACGCGAAAGGAGATAAAGGCATATGAAAAAGCAGTTGGACGAAGCTGAGGAACAAGCACTCAGGACGGAGGCTGAGACAGCGCGAGACGGCGACGATGCATGGGATCTCGAACGGCCCAGGCGCGTTGGCCGCGGGTCGACGCCCACCGCGGTACTCTCGGTCCGTATGCCCCCCGAGCAACTCAGGCGAATTCGGGCAACCGCGGCCGAACGAAACATGAGCATCACAGAATTACTGCTGACGGCGGTTGAGTCGCTGATGGCTTCGCCCGGGCCTCGCGTCACGGTGGCGGAGAGCACGAGAAGGTTCGCCGTTTCGGGCGCCCAACTTGAAAGCGTCAACATCGTCAGCCTGGAGACGTATCAGCGTATCAACAACGACGCGGAGCCGACGGTGGCAACTCGTTAATCGGGACTCCGAGCGTGTCTCGTGAGATCCGGACGGACCCAGTCTTGGCGCTGACAGGCACTGGAGCCGATGGGGCCGTCTGCACCGCCGGCGAAGAATGCGGGTGGTGCCCCCGGCAGGATTCGAACCTGCGGCCAGACGCTTAGAAGGCGTCTGCTCTATCCCCTGAGCTACGAGGGCGTCATTCGATAGTATCGGAGTCGGAGAGTATCGGGGTATCGGAGTGGCGACGTCGCGAGCGTGCCGCCACCCTGTCGGGTCGCCCTCATTCCTCATCGCTCATCCCCCTCATCTCCCCGCTATACTGCCGCGCATGCAGGTTTCACCCTCCGTTCGCGCCGTCCAGGTCCCCGATGAGAACCCGATGCACCCCGACTTCACGAGCATCTACCTCGTCGGCAAAGGCCAGGTCCTTTCGATCGACTCCGGCGAGGCGATGGACCGCTACAAGTGGATGCTCAAGGGCTACCTCGCCGCCGTCGAGAAGTCGGAGATCGCCCTCGCCGGCATCACCCACCATCACGCCGACCACAGCGGCAACCTGAAGTGGGTCCACGATGAGCTGAAGGCAGAAATCGTGGCGCCGAAGCACGGCATCCCCCTGCTCAAGGGCCGGCTGCCGAAGACGGGCGTGCGGACCTTCAGCGACGGCGAAGTCATCGGCCTCGGCGGCGGCGTCAACGTCCGGGTCATGTTCACGCCGGGGCACAGCCTCGATTCCGTCGTCTATTACCTCGAGGAAGAGGGCGTCCTCTTTTCGGGCGACACCCTCCTCGGCAGCAGCACGACGACCGTGCACGACCTCGGG
>JANMTH010000112.1:0-5380 GCA_031390305.1 Thermoflexaceae bacterium | reverse complement strand
GCGGGAGACCGCCCAGGCGCGATCGCCGCCATCCCCGATGCCTTCGCCGGCGACCACAGCGTCATCGGCTCGGTCGAAGCGGGCCGGGCGAAGGTTCAGAGGTTCCTCGACCTCGGAATCGACCGCGCCGTCCTCTTCCCGGTTGTCCCAGATGCCCGCGACGGCGTCGATCGCTTCGTCGAAACGATGGCCGCGTTCGCCTGAAGCAGTCCTTGCGTCGCCTCGCGCAGAAGCCCGGGGGATCGCCGTGCTCCTGATGACCTCTCGGTCAGAAGCGGATGACTGGCCGTTGCGTGGGCGTCGGCGTCGGGGGCTTCGGCGTCGCGGTCGGGGTAGCCGTCGGTGTCTTGGTCGGCGGAGGTGGCGTCGGCGTTGCCGTGGGCGAAGCGGGCTTCACCGGCGGTTCAGGCGTGCCAGGTTGGGGAGTCGCTGTCGGCGCCGGTGCGTCCGGCTCCGCGGCCGCCGGCGACGGGGTCTCGGTGGGAGTGGGCGTCGCCTCGGGAACGGGCTCGCCCGCCGCCTCGAAGTTCACGTACTTCGCCGGGTCCACGGGGGTGCCCGCCCAACGGAGTTCGAAGTGGAGGCTCTCCTTGAACGTTGCCAGGAGGGTGACGCCCGCCGTCACGGTGTCGCCGCGTTTCGCAATGACGCTCTGGAGGCCGGCGTAGATCGCGCGCCATTGGCCGCCGCAATCCACCACCAGGAAGAGGCCGTACCCGGAGAGCGTGTCGGACCCGACGACGGCTCCGTCACAAGCGCTGGTGACGTCGGCGCCTCCGCCAGCAGGCAGAAGATCGAATCCCGAATGGACGGAGCCAGGACCGCGGGGTGTTCCGAAGCGATCCTTCACGATCGCCTTCGTCTTGAAGGGCGTCACGATCCGCGGCGGTTCGCCGGGCGTTACCGGCACCAACGCCGACTCGGCGATTGCGCCTTCGGCGCTCGCCAGGGGGGTTGCCGTGCTTCCTGGCGCCGGCGACGTGGAGGCGGAGGTTGGCGCGGAAGACGGAGTGGCGGTGGGCGAGACCCCCGTCAGGAGCGCCTGGCCCGTGGGTTCGGGCAGGCCGGCCGACGGGTCCGTCGCGTCTCCCTGGTTGGCGAAAACCATGGCGATCATCGAGATGCCGCCGACGATCCCGACGGCGGCGCCGAACAACCGCCAGCGTCCCAGTTTGCGTGGCTTGACCAGCCCGGACGGGACCGTGTCATCGAGCAAGGAAGTGAGGTGGCCGGCGCGCTGGCCGCGCAGGCGCGAGAGCCGCTCTTCGACGGCCGAATTTTCCGCCGCCCGCCCGGTGGGGCGCCGGGGACTACCGTCGTGTTCGCCGTCGTTCATCGCCGTGACTCCAAGGGCCGCGGTCAAACCCCCGTCCGTGACGAGGGGCCAGCACGCAAATGCCCTCGATCAAAACATCGGCTTGCGGGGCCCACTTCCCTATCCCCGTAGTGACGAAACGGGAAAGAAGTGGTGGTTCCCCGACTTAGTGTCGGGTTGACACGATCTCCCGGCGATGGCAAGGTGGAGGAGCGACGGACTTAGTGTCACAGTGACACTAAGTCGATATCGGAGGCCCTTATGACGACCGCACTGTTGACCAGCCGCCAGGATGAGTTGCTCGCGCTCTACACCAACCCGGACACCTGCCCAACCGACGTCCTGAAGCCCGTGCCCCTGGTGGAGGAACGGGCCTTCGTTAGCTGGCAGCAGGATATTCCCCGCGAGTACCTGAACGTCTCGCCGGAAGAGCTCGACCGGCGGATCCGCGACGCCCGGGCCTACCTCGGCAAGCGGCTCGTCATCCTTGGACATCACTATCAGCGCGACGAAGTGATCAAGTACGCCGACTTCACGGGAGACAGCTTCAAGCTCGCCCAATACGCCGCCGCCCAGCAAGAAGCCGAATACGTCCTCTTCTGCGGCGTACACTTCATGGCCGAATCAGCCGACATCCTCACCCCCGAGTCCGTCCGGGTGATGCTTCCGAACATGGCCGCCGGATGCTCGATGGCGGACATGGCGGACCCGATCGACGTTTATGGCGCATGGGACGCGATCCAGGAAGCGCTCGGCGATTCCGCCCGCGTGATTCCAATCACCTACATGAACAGCGCCGCCAGCCTGAAGGCCTTCACCGGCGAGAACGGCGGCCTCGTCTGCACCTCCAGCAACGCCGAGAAGACCTTTCGCTGGGCGTTCGAACGGGGAGACAAGATCCTCTTCTTCCCGGACCAGCACCTGGGCCGCAACACCGGGTACGGGATGGGCATCCCGCTCGATGAGATGGTCCTCTGGAACTGGCGGAAGCCCGATGGCGGCCTCACGCCCGAGCAGATTCGCAAGGCACGCGTCATCCTCTGGCAGGGCCACTGCAGCACCCACCAGCGCTTCTCCGTGGAACAGATCGAGAAGGCGCGGCGGGACCACCCCGGCGTCAACGTCATCGTCCACCCCGAGACGAAGTGGGAAGTGGTACAGGCCGCCGACGACGCCGGTTCGACGGAGAAGATCATCCGCGCCGTCAGCGAGGCTCCTCCCGGGAGCACCTGGGCGGTCGGCACCGAGATTAACCTGGTGAGCCGCCTGGCCCGTGAGAACCCGGACAAGACGGTCTTCTGCCTCGACCCCGTCGTTTGCCCGTGCAGCACCATGTACCGGATTCACCCGGCCTACATCGCCTGGGTCCTCGAAGGGCTCATTTCGGGCCACGTGATCAACGAGATCCGGGTCGATGCGAAGACGCGGCAGTGGTCGTTGGTGGCGCTGGAGCGGATGCTCGCGCTTACGTAGTTGGCCGAAGCGTGCCAGCGGGTGCGTGCCCAGGGCAGCCCTGCTCAGTTCGCCGCGCCCAGGTTCGCCCACTTTCGCCGGCGGTGCTCCATCACCTCCTCGTGGGTCCGCGTCAGGAGGTCGTCGAGCACCTCGGCGAGCTGGGCAACGCGCTCAGCCGCCGGCTCGATCTCGAGGAGTCGTTGCTTCACCGGCTCATCGACCTGTATCCAGGGCGCGAGGAAGTTGACCAACTCGTGCGGCGAGAGGGGGAGCTTCATCCCTCGCGCCCACTGGTCGGAGAGGGAGAGGGCGAGCCGGAAGTAGGCCGGGAAGGTGGTTCGCACAGTTTCCATGGCGCGGGCAAGGCGCGCCTCTTCCTCCCACTGGCCGTCGTCGATGTACTCGACCTCCCCGTAAGGATAGGGGCGCGGAGCGAGCGTCCGAACGACGCGGAAGCGCCGCTTCCCGCGCGCCGAGACCACGTAGCGGCCGTTCGGAAGCTCCTGGCACTGCTCGATCCTCGCCGTTGTGCCGACCGAGTACGGGACGGCGCCGCCGCCGACCTCGTTCCCTTCGCGGATGAGGAGGACGCCAAAGACGCCGCCGCTCTCCAGCAACTCTCGCGTCATCGTGCGGTAGCGCGGCTCGAAGATCTGCAACGGGAGGGGCATCCCGGGGAAGAGCACCGTACGCAGCGGAAAGAACGGTATCTCCACGTGGCTATCCGTTACCCGCGCCCAAACGCCCGCATGAAGGCCGGGTTGGGCTGATCGAAGTCTCGCTGATTATGTACGAGCGGCGCGCTCCACGCATCGGCGGAGGATGCTTAACGACGGCCAAGCCAGGCCTCAATTGCCGTTCTGTGTTCGGTGGTGTGGGCGAGCGAAAGGTTACGGAAGAGCGCCAGACACCCGGCCGGCGACCCGTCGGCCCGTGGCTCGAAGGCTTCGTCCGGCGTCCCCTTCGCCGCCGCGTAGAACTCGTGGAAGGCCTCATCGAAGTCATCGAGAGCCGCCATGCCCTGCTTTGCGTTCGCCGCGAAGCGCGCGTTCCAGGCGTCCACGTCCGCCCAGGCCGTGGCCGGGGTTGCCGTTCCGGCGACGATGCGGGCGAACTCGGGCGAGAGTTCACGATACCAGCCGGCCATGTGCGCAAGGATTCGGGAGAGGTCCCAATCGCCCGCCACGGTCTCCGCGTAGGCGGAATCCGGGAGCATCGTGATCAGGTCGCGAAACGCGACATACGAGGCCTCGACATCGCTGAAGGCGGCGGCTTTAGCAGACATGCATACCCTTTTGGACCTCGTTGGGACTCTCTACACACAGCTTACCGCCGTGCCGCGAGCCACGCGTCAACCTGCGGTCGGTGCTCGCCAAAATGATGGATCCCGGCGCCATCGAGGAGACGGCTGGCGATGCGTGGCCGGCCGTCCTTCTCCCCGAACAGGTCGTCCGGGAGGGCGCGGGCGGCCTCGGCGTAGGCCCGGAAGGCCGCGTCCCAGCCATCGAGCGAAGCCGGCCCGGGCTGGACGTTGGCGGCGAAGGTCGCGTTCCAGGCGTCGGCGTCGCTGTAGTCCGTTCCTTCGGGCACGGGCCGTTCGCCCCGGCCGACGCGTTCGAGGCCCGTCGCCATGGCCTGGAACCAGCCCGACATGTGGGCGAGAAGCTCGGAGAGGTTCCACTCCCCGAGCCACTCCTCGGCGTAGGCCTCGGCGGGCAGGCCCGCGATGCGCGCGCGAAACTCGCTGTAGGCGGTTTCGAGCTGAGCGATGTTGTCGTCTTTCGTGGTCAATTTCGCGTCCCCCGGCAGAGTGTTGGCGCCAGTGTGCGGCCAATGACGGCCGCCCGTCAGCAGGCACGGACGTTACTTCGCCGCCGCCACCGGCAAGGCCGCTCCCGTCTCGTAGCCGACATCCGCCAGCATGGCGTGGATCTGGCGGATGTTTCGCACGATCCGGGCGGCGTCCGGTTCGTTCACCGCCTGTTTGCCATCGCAGAGCGCCTCGGCCGGGTTGGAGTGGATATCGAACTCGATGCCGTTGGCGCCCGCCGCGACGAAGCCGTATGCGACCCGCTCCACCAGCTTCCGGTCGCCCGAGCTGTGGCTTGGGTCGGCGAGCAGGGGCAGGTGTGACTTCTGGCGGACCAACGGGATCATCGAGACATCGGCCCCGAACCGCGTCTCCGATTCGAACGACCTAATCCCGCGGTAACAGAGGATGACGTTCCGGTTCCCGTGTCCGACGTTCCGGCCCTCACGGTCCAGCCCCGACATGATGAACGCCGCCGCGCAGAGCCATTCGTTCATGTCGTTGCCCATCCCGTGCTTGAGGACGACCGGCGTGTCCACACGCGAAAGCTCTTCGAGGAGGGGCGCATATTGCGCGCTCCGGGCGCCCACCTGGAGGATATCGACGCCCGCCTTGAGGAAGGCGTCGAGGTGGCGGAGGTCGATCAGTTCGCTGACGATGGGCAGGCCGGTATCGGCCTTCATCGCCGCCGCGATCTCCAGGCCGCGCCCGATCTCCAGGCCCCGGTAGTCGTACGGGCTCGTACGGGACTTGTCGACGAAGGCGCGAATCACGTCGCAGCCCGCGCGATTCGCCATCCG
>JANMTH010000097.1:0-4231 GCA_031390305.1 Thermoflexaceae bacterium | reverse complement strand
GCTCACCTGATCCATTGAAAGCTCGCTTTCACCCACGGGCCACGGTTGAAAGAAACGGCCCCCCTCCTTTCAACGGCTCGCCAGCGGGATAGCCCGCTTCACCCGCCCGACCCGAGCACTGCACTCCGCACATAGCTTCCTTTCGCTTATAGATGCCTCTCGCACGCCCTAACGAAGCTTTCTATACTTACCCGCAATGCCTTGAAACGTTAACCGTAGTGACCAATGGTAGAACTACAAGATCTCTACCAAGGAGCGATCCAGATGCACTTCAACGCATACGGAACCATCACGAATCAGGTCACCCTCAACGCCCTCCATCGCGCCGAATACGTACGCACCGCGACCGTCCCCCGCGCGGCGAAGCTTTCCCGCTGGGACCGTGCCATCCGCGACGCCCGCACCGCCCGCACCGCGGAACAGTTGCGCGCCGAGCAGTTGAGCCACGTCCTCAGCTACATGCCGCTCGCCTGATCAGCGCGCTGCCAGGCGCTCACCGCCGACCGGCCCACCGCGCGCGGAGGCGTTCACGGCTGAGCCGGGCTGTGGCTCCGCCGCCAGGCCGCGACCATGCCCTCCGCCTCGATCTCACCCATCTTTGCGTGGCCCTCCGCGTTGCAGTGGAATCGGTCGCCGAGGAAGAGATCGGGGCGCTCGATCCATTTGCCAGGCGGCGGCGAGGGGATGTAATCGACATGCAGCCGCTGGCAGAGCGCGGCCCCCGCGGCCTCCATCTCCAGGTACCGCCGGATCGACCGCGAACGTCCCGGCCGGGTTGCCCCCATGTGCATCGGCATCATCGCGCCACGAACCACAAGCGTGATCTCTTCGCGCCGGAGGACCCGCCGGACCCACGTCTCTACCATCGGTAAGAGGTCCTCTGGTTCGACGAAGACGTTCCCGCCGATCGTCGTCACCGCCAGCCTCCGAAGCCCCTTGTAGGCCGGGTTCTGGTTGATCGCCGGACGGCGGGCCACCTGCTTTTCAAGGCCGATGAACCTCCGTGCGAACCGGCCCAGCCGCCGTTCGAAGAACCGTGCCCCCGATTCGTACGTGAACCAGAACGGATTGATCCAGAGGAACACGAGGCTCGGCTCGAACTCATCGATCCAGCCGTCAATCAGCGCCGGCAGCCGGTCGTTCGGCCAGACCATCTTCGAAACGACCTCGACAGGCTCGCCAACCTCGGCTTCCAGCGCTCGCCCCGAAATCGCCATCGACCGCCCTTCGGCCGGGATATCACCGAAGAAATCCATGCTGTTGGAAAGCCGGAGAACGCGCATCGGCCGAAGGTAGCAACCGGCCAGCTTGCTGGCGACCCTCAGGTGTGGAGTTCCTGCCAGGCCGCCACGGTGGCCGGCGCCTCTTCCGCCGCCATCTCGGCCTGGCCGAGGGCGTTCGAATGCAGCCCATCCGGCATAAACAGTTCGCGGCGCTTGTGAACCGTCAGGCCGTCCTCCTCGCCGGCGTACGGCACGTGGAGACGGGCACAGAGGACGCTGAGGCGCCTGTGAACCAGCATCCGGCGAGCTTCAGCGCGCTCCAACGAGGCTTCGTCCAGGAACGAGACGTCGGGGAATCGTGGCCCACGCACCACCAGGGCGATCGCCTCCCGCGCCGCGATCTTGCGGATGGCGCCCTCGACAGCGGCCGCCGCCGCCTCTGGCTCGATCCGCAAGGCAGGGCGAATCCCCCGTGCCGCCAGCCTCCTGGCAAAGCCGTACGCTTCGCTCCGGGAGACGGCCTCGACCTTCGCCAGGCGGTCGGCCAACCGTTCCAGCGGCCGCGCAACCAGTCCGAAACGCCGTTCCGCCCCAAGAATCAGATACTCGTACGTGAACGGGTGGCCGGCGCACCACAGTGAAACCACGTCCGGCTCGAACCGTTCCAGCCACCGCTCCACCGCCTCCGGCAGCGAGGGCGCGGGCCAGAGCGCCCGAACCGTCAGATCCACGGGGCGTCCGGTCGCGGCCTCCAGGGCTCGCGCGCAGATCGCCCCGACGCGCTCTTCGGGCCGGACGAAGTCACCCGTCTCCGCGCTGTTGCTCAACCGGAGGAGCCGGATCGGCCGATCCGAATCCACCTCGCCCGCCTCGGCCCTACTCGCGGTCCTGGTTAGCCGGTCCTGGCTCATCGCTTCGCCTTCCTCGCGGGCCGATCCTGGGGGAGCGTACCAGCGTCCTCGCCTCCAGTGCCAGCCCGCCCGAGGCCTCGCGGGCGGCAGCGAGCATGCTCGCTGCCGCGGAGGCAGGCCATCCTCCCTCGGCCTTTCGTGTCCTTCCTCGATTCGTAGTTTCGCACCGCGCCTCCCACGGTTCTTTTCCGCATTTGCTACACTCTCTGGCACCTGAACCACTGGCCCCGGAGGCGAACCATGGCCACTCCCTCGATCCCCCATTTCGGCACCACCCTCTACGAAGTCCCACCGCCCGCCGACGCCGACCAGAGCGCCATCCCCTTCGAGGGCCAGCTCGCCCGGACGGACCGCTTCCTCACCCTCCTTGGCGCGGAGATCATGATCCGCAACTTCTACGGCCCCACCGTCGGCCGCCAATACATCTACCGCCGTGGCCAGATGGGCGACCTCGACTACTTCGAGAAGGACTCCTTCACCTCCTACAGCGCCAGCTTCCCCCCGCCGAGCGAGCGGCCGCGCATCGGCGATATCGTCTTTCGTGTCGTCCATCGCGATGTCCGCAACCTCTACCAGCGGATGCTGCGAGAAGACCTCGTCCGGCCGATCGGTCCCGATGGCGAATCGAAGGCCTTCCTCGAAGGCGCCGTCCGCTCCCTCCTGATCATGGGCCCCGACGACCAGCGCTACGAGCTGAGCGAGGCCGCCGATACCCACGTCGAGAACCACGCCATCTTCATCTGGACTGACCCGAAGACCATGGCCGATACCGTCCGTGGCTACGCCGTTCAGTTCGACCTTGTGAACCGCGTGGGGGCGAAGCAGGATTTCCACGGCATCGGCGAAGTCACCCTCCTCAGCCGCCTCGAACCGCCCGTGACCGTCGGGCTCCTCACGCCCTACGCCGGCCAGACGGTGGCGCCGCGCTGGACGGATGACATCTTCGCTCAAGTCGGCTACTCGCACTTCCGCCTCGGTTCGCCGCGCAAAGAGTACGTGAAGTCGCACAACCGCCAGGTCTTCCCGGATACCGGCGATGTCTCCTACGTCCTCTTCAACGAGGCCTATCTCGAACTGGTGCAGCTTGAGCCCGCGCGCGTGCCGGTGAACGCCTGACGGCCATCTGTGAACTATCGCATTGAAGACGGGCCGGGCCGAGGGCTAGACTCTCCCCGGCCCTCTTTTCGGCCATGGTGTCGTGTGCGTTCAGGCTCCCATCGCGGCGTTCGCGCCCTCTTCCCAATCCGGCGCCGCCGGGCAGGGCTGGCGGCCCTCGCCGTGGGCCTCGCGTTCGCGCTTGGCATGCTCGCCGTCTTCAACCTGGGAAGCACGCCGGCCCGCGCCCAGGCGGCCTGCGGCGGTCCGACTGCGCCCGCTATCGACTTCGACCCGAAATCGGGCGCGAGCGGGAACGAACCGTTCACCGTCTCGGTCTTCTGGGGCGACCTCTGGTATCGGGACAACGCCGGCCAACCGGCCTACGAGATCGTCTGGGGCGATGGTTCGCCCAACACGCCGATCCCGATCATCCCGTGCCCCGGCGGTCCCGCCGCAGGCCCGACATGGGCCTACCCCGCCGCCACCTTTACGCACACCTACACCGAAGGGCCCTGGACAATCTCCGTTCGCCAGCTCAGCGGGCGGATCGTCACGACCATCGCCCAGTCTCGCTACTTCGTTAGCGCGCCGCTTCCCACGCCCACCCCGACGCCGATCGCGCCCACCCCGACGCCGACGTTCACCCCGACGCCAACGCCAACGCCAACGCCAACGCGGACGCCAACCCCGACGCCGACCTTCACGCCGACGCCGACGCCAACGCCAACGCCGACCCCCACGCCCGTGCCGCCCACCGTCGCGGTCGACACCCCCATCCCGCCCGGCGACACGCCAACCCCAACCCCAACGGGCACGCCAACCCCGACATCCACGCCGTCTCCCGTGGCCACCGGCCAGGGCAGCCAGATCACGACTCCCACGCCAACGCGGACGCCGAGCCCGACGCCAACGCCGGCGGCCGCGGCGCCACCGCCGGACGATTCCGGACCTCCGGCCGACTACCGCCCGAAGCTCGTCCGGGGCATCGCCGGCCCCGGC
>JANMTH010000094.1:0-3776 GCA_031390305.1 Thermoflexaceae bacterium | reverse complement strand
CGATGTGAGCGACTACCTGGAATACCTGGCGTTGGACGATGAGACCGAAGTGATCGGCATGTACGTCGAGGGCGTGAAGGACGGCCGCAAGTTCTTCGAGACGCTGAAGATGGCGACGGCCCGCAAGCCGGTCATCGTCTGGAAGGGCGGGCAGACCGCCGCTGGGGCGCGCGCGACGATGTCGCACACGGGTTCGCTGGCGGCGCCCCAGGCGATCTGGGAGGGGATGGTGCGCCAGTGCGGGGCGATCGCGACGAACAACCTCGACGAGACGATCGACGTGCTGAAGCTGCTGACGATGGCGAAGCGGCCGAAGGGCCGGGGGATGGCGCTACTGGCGCAGACGGGCGGACAGTCGGTCTCGATTACAGACGCGTTCGCGAAGGCCGGGTTCGCCGTGCCACGGTTCACGGACGAGACGTACGGCACGCTGGCCGAGTTCTTCAACATCATCGGCGGCAGCTACCAGAACCCGCTGGACATGGGCGGGACGATCCAGGGGAAGGTGGAGACGCTCGAGCGGATCCTGACGATCGTGGAAGCGGACCCGAACGTGGACTGCTTCGCGGTGGAGCTTTCGGCGATGTTCGCGGCGCGCCAGTGGAAGGCGAAGCCGGAGACGCTGGACCAGATGCTGGACACGATCAAGGCGTTTTCGGAACGAACGGAGAAGCCGCTTCTGCTGGTCCTCCACCCGGCGCACGAGATGGAGTTCGTCGGCTCGGTGTGGCAGAAGTTCAACGAACGGCAGCTGCCCGTCTTCCAGAGCTTCGAACGGGCGGCGGCGGCCCTGAAGCGTGTCTACGACTACGAACAGCGGTGAGAATCGCGCTCGATCCTGAGCTTTCGAAGATCCCCGGACCGGCGAACGGCGACTGGCCGGAAGGCGTGCCGTTCACGATGCCATTCGCCCACGGGTCGATGCGCCTTGTCGTGTTCGCGCCACGAGGCGAAGACGTGCAGCAGCCGCACGAGCAGGACGAGGTCTACATCGTGGTCAGCGGCAGCGGCGTGCTGGAGATCGAGGGCGAGGAGTTCCCGTTCGAGCCGGGCGACGCGCTCTTCGTGTCCGCGGGAAAGCGGCACCAGTTTCGCGACTTTGGCGACGACTTCGTGACGTGGGCGGTGTTCTACGGTCCACGCGGCGGGGAGCCGGGCTGAGCAGGCCAGACGGGTTCGATGACTGGTAGGATGGTACGCATGGCGATTCGGAAGCCCACCCCCACGAAAGAGATCAAAGGCGAATGGTCGCATCTTGATGGCGTGGCGATGTCCGTCGAGGAGTTCCTCCACATCGACGACACGGAGGAGTCGGACCTCGAGTACTTCGATGGCGTAGCCTGGGAGAAGGGTGTGGTCGATCGACGTCATGGCAACCTGGTTGGCGACCTGGCCTACCATTTCGGTGGCTACAAACGGACGCACGGCGGCGAATACGGCCCGGAGCGGCGCGTCCGGCTGAGCCCGCGGCGGTACTTCAAAGCGGACCTCGCCTACTACGCCGCCGGGTCGGAGATGGGGAACGAAGTGCTCCCGACGGTGGCGGTCGAGGTGCGGTCACCGGATGAAACAATGGCGGCGCAGCGCCGAAAGTGCCGGCGCTACCGCGAAGTAGGGGTGCCCGTCTGCTGGCTGATCGACCCGATCTCGCGGAGCGTGGAGGTGTTCGAAGGGGAGCTGGACGGCGAACGGCTGCCGGCGGATGGCGTGCTCAGCACGCCGATGCTGCCGGGCTTCGAACTGGCGCTGCGCGAACTGTTCGCCGTGATCGCCGGTCACTAGCGTTGCCGGGCATTCCTTCCCTCACCCCCGGCCCCTCTCCAGTGCGCTGGGCGAGGGGAGTCATCGGGTCCGGAGGGCTGCGCTCAACAGTGTGGACTTGTTCTCGTTGGGACTATCGGGCGCCGTCGCGTAAAGGAAGCGTTCTCCAAGAAGGGCGCGGTCAGGAGACCTTGCCGTTCTTCGAAGCGATGACGGCGGAGGGCGGACGGTCGAGGATCTCGTCGATCATGCCGTAGTCCTTGGCCGCGGAGGGATCGAGCCAGAAGTCGCGGTCGGTGTCACGTTCGATGCGTTCCATGGTCTGGCCGGTGTTCTTCTGGATAATCTCGCGAAGGACCTTCTGGAGGCGGAGCGTCTCGCGCGCCTGGATTTCGATGTCGCGGGCCTGGCCGGAAGCGCCGCCCAGCACCTGGTGGAGGTGGATGGTGGCGTTGGGGAGGGCGTAGCGCTTGCCCTTGGCGCCGGAACAGAGGAGGAACGAGCCCATCGAAGCGGAGAGGCCGATGCAGACGGTGGCGACATCCGGGCGGATGAGGTTCATCGTGTCGTAGATCGCGAGCCCGGCCGTGACGCTCCCGCCGGGGGAGTTGATGTACATCATGATATCCTTCTCGTCGTCCTCGCGGGCGAGGTAGAGGAGCTGGGCGATGACGATGTTCGCGATCATGGCGTCGATTGGGGTGCCAAGGAAGACGATCCGCTCCTTGAGGAGGAGCGAATAGATGTCGTAGGCGCGTTCGCGGCGGCCATCGGATTCGATGACGAAGGGCATGATGGCCTGGGGCCGGACGATGTCGGCATCGGGCAGCTTACCCCACACCAGTTCCTGGATCAGGTCGTCGCTTTGGGACATGCGCGGTCTCCCCTCGTCTGCTCCTTCTAGTGTGCAAGGTTGCGGCTCAAAGCGCCAAGGTGAGGCTCAGACGCAGAGGCGCGGAGGAAGCGAAGAGTGGTGCTGGTGGGCCATCATCGCCCGTCGTCGCGCGCGTGGCGGACGGGTCGTGTAGACTCCGGCGATTCGCGTTCAAGGCAGGCAGATATGGCGACGGACTTTCCCCGGGTCATCGACGACGTTACCAAGGAGTGGCTTTCTGGCGTTCTCGGCGCCACGATCACGGGTTACGACGTGAAGTTCCTGGAGGGAGGCGTGCTCGCCGACGCGTACAAGCTTCACGGGATCACGTACGCCAGCCCGCAAGGTTCGGCGCCGTCTTCAGTCGTGCTCAAGATGGCGAATCGGATACCGGAGAGCCGGGCCAACGCGATGGCGGTCGGCGCGTACGTGAAGGAGCTGAACTTCTTCCGCGATTTGGCGCCGGACGTGCCGATGCGGTCGCCGAAGCTCTACGGGCTGTTCACGGATGGAAGCGCGACCGCGGAGTACTTCGTGATCGTGATGGAGGACCTGACGGCGCATTCGCGTGTCTTCGACCAGGTGATCGACCCGCCGGATGAAGCGTTCACACGGAAGATCGCGGCCGAAGCGGCGGCCATGCACGCGAAGTTCTGGGATTCGCCAGCACTCGACGTGCCGTGGCTCTCCCGTCCCGATGGCCGGTACGTGTTCTCGCTCGACCCACTCTGCAAGATGAGCGCGGCGACCGCGGGCCCGTTCCGGGAGCTGTGGAAGCAGATGTTCGGCGCCGACATCTTCGAAGGGTATCCGGACGCCGAAAAGCTGAACGCATTGCTCACCGGCCCGAAATGCGCCGGGATCCACGAGGCCATCTACGATATCCTCTCGGCGCGGCCGAAGACGCTGCTCCACGGAGATTTGCGGGCGGACAACGTATTCCGTACGGACCCGGCCGAGGGGAAGAGCGTGGAGGACTCGCGGATCACCTACATCGACTGGCAGGTGATTCACGCCGGACCGCCCGGGCCGGAGTTCACCGAGGCCTGGATGCACTCGCTGCCGCCGGCATTGCGGCGCAAGGACCGTGAGTTCCTGAGGGAGTACCACGACCGGCTGGTAGCGCTCAACCCGAAGGCGG
>JANMTH010000086.1:0-2741 GCA_031390305.1 Thermoflexaceae bacterium | reverse complement strand
CACGGCTCGCCATCGGGCCAGTACAGGCGCCGGCCGGGGCCCAGAGCCTGCGCTTCCGGATGCTGTTTCGGCCCAACGGCCCCGCTTCGGCCGCGTTCGATGACGCACGTCTTGAGCGCGTCGACGCGCCGCTGGCGCCATCCGTTGAGCCGACAGCCACGGCTAAGCCGGGAGGCGCTGACACGCCCACGCCGACGCCCGCCGCCGCGACGGAGAGCTCTCCCGCGGTCTCCCGCAGACCAGGCGGCGCGGTGGGTCCGCCGGCGCCCGGTGGTGGGCCGGGTGGGGCACAGCCCGGTGGCGCCCCTGGTTCTCTCACGCTTCGGCTCTCGGAGTTCCTGAGCGACCCGGACACCGACGGACGGGACAGTGACTTCGAATGGGTGGAGCTGGTGAACATTGGGACGGAGCCGGTCGATCTCGCCGGTTGGAGGATCGGCGATGGCGGCGAGCTCGATGCCTTGCCGGCGCTGGTCATCCCCGCGGGCGGGTACGCCATCGTGGCCGCTCGTTCCGCACGCTTTCCCGAGGGTACGGCCGTCGTCCGGCCCGCCGATGGCGTCATCGGCACGGGCTTGAACAACGCGGGCGACGTCATCCGCCTGGTCGCCCCGTCCGGCGAGGAGGTGGACGCGGTGTCCTATGGTGACAACGCGACGATCTTCGACCCGCCTCCCCTCGATCCACCGGCTGGGGCGAGCGTCGGCACGGTGGACGCTCGCGGCGACCCGGACGGGGCGAACTGGCGGCTTACGGAAGCGCCTTCGCCTGGCGCGCCCAACCGCTTTCCAGCCCAAACCGTACGGTCCGACGGCCAGCCGGCGGTGGCCACGCCGCCTGGCACGGGGGCGAGCGGGGTAGGCCCGCCGCCGATCGATCGCGCGGATGGCGGCTCGCCCGCTACCCTGCTCTGGGCCGCCAGCGGTGCAATCGCCGCCCTTTCCGCCGGAGCGACCGTGATGCTCCTCCGGAAGCGATGGCCGGCCCTGCGTGAGAGGTACACCCGTGGCCGTTGAGCGCCTGCAAAAGATCCTGTCGAACGCTGGCGTCGCCTCGCGGCGAACGGCCGAGGAGATGATTCTCGCCGGCCGCGTATCGGTGAACGGTGTTGTCCGGCTGAACCTCGGGGCGCGGGCCGACCTTGAATCGGACGAGGTCACGGTCGATGGGATGCCCGTGTCCCGTGGCGCCTACCGCTACTTCCTCCTCAACAAGCCGCGAGGCTTCGTTACCACGGCGAGCGATGAGATGGGGCGGGAGACGGTCCTGGACCTGGTCCCGATCGCGGATATCCAGCTGCACCCCGTAGGCCGGCTGGACGCCGACAGTGAGGGCCTCCTGATTATCACGAACGATGGCCATCTCACCGGCCTCCTGACGCACCCGCGGTACGAGGTGGAGAAGGAGTACCTCGTCGGCCTTGATGCGATGCCATCGAGCACGGACCTCCAGCGCCTCGTTCGGGGGATCGAGTCGGACGGTGAACGGCTGCGTGCGGCCGCCGTGATGCAAGCCGAGCCCCCGCCCGAAATGGATGCGGACGTTGCCGCGAAGGCCTGGCTCCTCGTCGTGCTCAAGCAGGGGCGGAAGCGGGAGCTCCGCCGCATGTTTGGATCGCTGAACCGGCGGGTGGTGCTCTTGCGAAGGATCCGGCTGGGGCCGCTTCGCCTCGGGACGCTCGGGTCTGGCGCCTTCCGGGAACTCACGGACGACGAGGTGGTGGCGCTGTACGCGGCCGGGAAACGAGTCTCCGAAGCGCCTCCGGCGTAGTCCGTACGGCTCGACGGCCTACCATCCGTGGCGTGAGCCTCGCGGATTTCTCCGGTCCCATCGCGATCGACGGCCCGGCCGCCTCTGGCAAGTCCTCGGTCGGGCAGGCGCTCGCACGCGAGCTCGGGTTCGCGTTCCTCGATACGGGGCTGATGTACCGGGCCTTCACGCTGGCGGCGCTGCGGTCGGGAGTGGCGGCGGCGGACGAAGGGGCCTGCGAGCGGCTGGCCACCGCCATTCGGCTCGGCGTCGAGGCTGACGGCGACACCCGAATCTTGCTTGACGGCGAGGACATAACCGCCCGGCTTCGTGACCCCGAGGTGGAACGGAACGTGAGCGCCTACAGTGCAATCGCGAAGGTACGCGAAGCGATGGTGCGCCAGCAGCGAACGATCGCCGCTTCGGGCCGCACGATTCTGGCCGGCCGCGATATCGGTACTGTGGTGCTCCCGAACGCTCCGCTCAAGCTCTTCCTGACGGCGAGGGAGGGCGAGCGGGCGCGGCGGCGCAGCGGCCAATCGGCCGAATGGGGGACTACCCAGGCGCACGAGGCCGCTCGCGACGACATCGCTAGCCGGGACCGGATCGATAGCGGCCGGCTGGCCAGCCCGCTCCGCGCCGCCGCCGACGCGGTCATCGTGGATACGAGCGAGATGACCCTCGAAGCCGTGGTGGCGTATGCCCTGGAGAAGGTGAAATGCGCAGCCGCCTGAAGATCGCGACGTTCGTGCCGGCCGCCTATTGGGGAGGGACGTACCTTCTTCGCGCCATCCTCTGGGTCGTCGCGCGCTGGCAGGTCTCCGGGCGGGAGCACGTTCCCCTGACAGGCGCATGATGATCGTCAGCAACCACCTGAACAACGCCGACCCGCCGATCATCGGCGCAGGGATAGCACGGCGCCGGATTCGTTACATGGCGAAGATTGAGTTGTTCAAGATGCCCTTCGGGATCATCCCGAAGCTCTGGGGAGC
>JANMTH010000001.1:0-3563 GCA_031390305.1 Thermoflexaceae bacterium | reverse complement strand
CGCGTCAATGGGGCTCAATGTCGTCCTCGTCCTCGAAGTCGAGCGGCTCGGCTACGACTCGGTCTGGACGGCGGAGGCCTACGGTTCCGACGCGATCACCCCCCTCGCCTACCTCGCCGCGCTGACCACGAAGATCAAGCTCGGCACGGGTATCATGCAGATCCCCGGCCGTACCCCGGCCATGTGCGCGATGACGACATCGACCCTCGACCAGCTCTCCGGCGGGCGGATGCTCGTCGGCCTCGGCCTCTCCGGTCCCCAGGTGGTCGAAGGCTGGCACGGCGTGCCGTATGGCAAGCCGGCCGCCCGCACCCGCGAGTACGTCGAGATCCTGCGCAAGATCTGGGCGCGGGAAGAGCCCGTGAACTACCAGGGCCAGGAGTACCACATGCCCTACACCGGCCCCGGCGCCACCGGTCTTGGCAAGCCGCTGAAGAGCATCCTTCACGGCCGCCAGCTCCCGGTCTACCTCGCGACGATGGGGCCCGTAAACATCCGCGCGACGGCCGAGCTGGCCGATGGCTGGCTCCCGATCTGGTTCTCGCCGAAGCGCATGCCGCTCTTCCTGCCCGACCTCGAAGCGGGTCTCGCGAAGCGCACCGATGGCAAGACGCTGAAGGACCTGGACATCGCGCCGGGCTGCAACGTCCAGATTACCGACGATGTGCAGGCCGGCTTCACGCGCCAGAAGCCGCACCTCGCCCTCTACATCGGCGGTATGGGCGCGAAGAGCAAGAACTTCCATAACGACATGATGAAGAAGTACGGCTACGTCGAAGCCGCCGACACGATCCAGGAGCTCTACCTCGCCGGCCGGAAGAAGGAAGCCGAGGCCGCCGTCCCGGACGAACTCGTGGATGAGCTGAGCCTGATCGGCCCCGAGGCCCGGATCCGCGAACGCTACCGCGCCTGGGAGGACGCCGGAGTCACCACGATGATGGTGAACGGCGGCACGGATGCCATGCACCTGATGGCCGACATCACGGGCGCGAACCGCGGCGCATGACTGCGGGGCCTGTGCCCTTGCCGCGCCTGCTCGCCCGCAAGCTATACTCGAACGCGGGAGAGTCGAGATGGCGAACAGCGTGATCGATAGCAAGGGCCGCGTTTGGCTGCCCGAAGAACTGCTCAAGGAGCTTGGCATCACTGGCGCCATGTCCGCGGAGGTCGATGCTTCCTGCGGCGTCATCGTCATCCGGCCGGTCGAGTCCGTGCCCTGCGAAGACGAGTGGGCGTACACCCCCGAACACCGCGCCTCGACCGCACGCGCACGCAGGCAGATGGAAAGCGGGCGAGACGTTCCAGCTCAGCGAAGAAGAGCTCATCGCCTACGTCAACGGTGACGTGAATCCGGCGTGAACCGCTACGAATCCATCGACTTCACGACGGACTTCATGGAAAGCTTCGCTCGCAAGGACTTCGGCCCGAAGGAGCGGAGGGCCATCCTCAGGGCTATGTGTCGTACACGCCCCGGAGTAAGATCAAGCCATGACCGCGAAGGAAGCCCTGCGCCAACGAGTAGACGACTTGAGCGAGGAAGAGGCCGAGGAGTGGCTCGCGAGGATGGAGTGGGAATCCACCACGACGGAGCAACTGACTCCTGAAGAGATGGCCGCTGTGCTGGCCGCGGAGCGCGAAGTCGAGGACGGACACACCGTCGATGGTGAGGATCTCTTCCGGCGCCTGAACCTGTGAGATACGGGCTTCAGTTCTCGCGCTCGGCCGCGGCGTATCTCGCCCGGCTCGATCGGCCCACGCAGGAGCGAATGGCCGAAGAGATCCGGTCCATCTGCGAGAACCCGTTCCACCCGAGCACGAAAGCGTTGACCGGCGCTCCTCGTTTGCGAGCAGCGCGCGTCGGTGGATGGAGGATCGTCTACGCGGTGCGCCAGGAAGATGCCCTTGTCGTTATCAAGACGATCGGCCCACGCGGAGCGGTGTTCCGCGGGCTCTGACCGCTGGCTACTACCCTCGCTGCGTCAGTTCGATCACGTTCCCATCCCAATCGCGATAGCGGGCCGAACGGCCCCACGGCTGCGGGCGCGGTTCGTGGATCACCTCGGCCCCGGCCGCCAGCGCCGTCGCGTGTGCGGCATCGAGGTCATCCACCGCGAAGCCGACCTGGGCGCCCCGCGTCGGGCCGTCACCCTTCGCCGCGTAGAGCGCGAAGTGAAAAAACGCGCCCGACGTCCACGAGATCGCCGCGTGCGCCCCGCCAATCCAGCGGTCGTTTCCGTCGTCGTGCCCGCTCGCGTGCAGGTCGATGCCGAAGCCATCGCGGTAGAGCGGCACCGACCGCTCGAGGTCGGCCACTTCGAGGATGACCGCGACCAGGCGATTGGCGGCCTCGTTCATGCCTTCACTCCGGGTGAAGCTGGTGGGCGATGAGGGGCTCGAACCCCCGACCCCCTCGTTTACACCGAGGGGTCCAAACAGTTCTTTGCGGGTACCGACCCCAACACCGCTTTCATTTTCGCGTTACTGGCGTTTGCCGCCGGCTTCATCGTGCGGCCATTCGGCGCACTCGTGTTCGGCCGCTTGGGCGACATGATCGGTCGCAAATACACCTTCCTGGTGACGATCGTGATCATGGGCACGGCAACCTTCATCGTCGGCTTGCTGCCGAACTATGCCACCATCGGCGTTGCCGCACCGATCATGCTGATCGCTTTGCGAATTTTGCAAGGTCTGGCGCTCGGCGGTGAGTACGGCGGTGCCGCCACATATGTGGCCGAGCATTCCCCTAACGACAAGCGCGGTGCCTATACCGCCTGGATTCAAACCACCGCGACCTTGGGCTTGTTCCTGTCGCTGATGGTGATTCTGGGAACGCGCACCGCAATTGGCGAAGAAGCTTTTGCCGAATGGGGCTGGCGTGTTCCATTCCTGCTTTCCGTCTTCCTGCTTGCCATTTCGGTCTGGATCCGTTTGTCCATGAACGAGTCGCCTGCATTCGCGAAGATGAAAGCAGAGGGCAAGACATCCAAGGCGCCGCTGACGGAATCGTTCGGCCAATGGAAAAACCTGAAGATCGTTATCCTGGCGCTGATCGGCTTGACCGCAGGCCAGGCAGTGGTTTGGTATACCGGCCAGTTTTACGCATTGTTCTTCCTGACCCAAACCCTCAAGGTTGATAGCACAACAGCTAACCTGTTGATCGCTGCATCACTCGTGATCGGCACGCCGTTCTTTATCGTGTTTGGCGCGCTGTCCGACAAGATTGGTCGCAAACCGATCATCATGGGCGGTTGCCTGATCGCTGCATTGACCTATTTCCCGATCTTCAGTGCCCTGACCCACTATGCGAACCCGGCTCTGGAATCTGCCATCACGAACTCGAAGGTAGTCGTGACTGCCGATCCGGGACAATGCCAGTTCCTGTTTAATCCGACCGGCACCAAGAAATTCACTTCCTCCTGCGATATTGCACGGACAGTGTTGTCGCAAGCTTCAGTGCCTTACACCAATGAAACCGGCCCTGCCGGCTCCGTGGCGTCCATCAAGTTCGGCGACAATAACGCAATTATGGCTTACGAGGCCGCTGCGCTTCCTAAAGCAGAAGG
>JANMTH010000012.1:0-3089 GCA_031390305.1 Thermoflexaceae bacterium | reverse complement strand
TCTCCCCCTGGCATCAACCAAAAACTCCTACCCTCTAATAAACATTCGTCCTACCTGCACTGGCGCCGCGCTGCTCCCGCGCGCCCGGCATGAGTGATGCATCCCTTCGGTGAGTGAGTGCCAGGAGCCTTCGACGGGCTGGGTACTCGGGAAGCGCGAGTTCGTCCCGCTGACACGCTTCGAGTACGCCGCCGCAATGGACGGCAAGGAGACGCGCACTGGGCTGGGGCTGGCACCGGGCGTGTCCGTGGCCCCGAACGAGCGACTCCATCCCGAGTACTTCACCGATCTCCGCAGGCCCGGCGGCGGCACGAAGGACAACCGGGTCACGCTGTTCGCGGTCTTCGGATTCTGACGGTGCCTGGCCGCCGGGAAGGGGGAAATGGAATGAACACGCGTTGTGACCGAACCCGATCCATGGCGGCCCTGCTTCTGATCGCGGGTGCGGCGGTGCTGATCGCCGCCGCACCCGCTTCCAAACGTACCGAGGAGGGCGGCAAGATCTTCGATCGCTCGTGCGTCGCCTGCCACAAGGCCGATGGCTCCGGGGGCCTCCGGCTCGTTCCCAAGGGGAATCCGTCCCCGGACCTCCGCAAGCCGGCGTTCTGGGCCGAACGCACGGATTCCTCGATGCGCGAAACCCTTCGGAAGGGAGTCTCGAAGTCCGCCATGCCGGCGTTCAAGGGGGTGCTGAAGCCGGCCCAGATCGACGCGGTCATCCTCTACATGCGCGAGCGCTTCGCTCCGAAGGACAAGGACTGCAAGTAAAGGGGGCGGTGACGCATGTGACGTGCCGCGTGCTGGTCGTGAAAGTTCCGGCCGAGCGATGAGGCCGCTCCCCCCGAACACCGCAGCCAGCGCTGCGCGCGGCAGTGCACGGGAGCGCCTCATTTCTGCGTTCTCCGACTCGTTAAGGAGGAAACGACGATGGTCCCTCATGGTCACGGATACGCACCACGCCTGGTGGGGACGCTGCTCACGTTGACAGTCACGCTCTGGGCGGGCTATCTGTTCGCGCGCTCGTCTGGCATGACCGGGGTCGCGCAATCTCCCAATGGCTGCTCATGCCACAGCTCCACGCCCAACGCCAACGGTCCCGTGACCGTCACGATCACCGGGCCGCAGGCCGTCCGGCCCGACAGCATCGGGACCTACACCATCACGGTTTCCGGCGGACCGGCCGCCACAAAGGGCGGCTTCAATCTCAAGGCCCAGGCCGGAACGCTCATTGCCGGCCCGAACACCAACATCGTGGGGGGTGAGCTCACCCACTCCAATCCCGACTCGCGCTCGTGGAGCTTCGATTGGAAGGCCCCCGCGACTGAGGCACCGGTGAACCTCTATGCGGTCGCCCAGGCTACCGACGGCGCCGGGGGCAATTCGGGCGACTCGTGGAACTGGTACGGCGGCGCCGTGAACACGCCGTTCCCGATCACGGTCTCCTCGACCGTGGGCGTGGGGGACGACCTGGCGCCCGCGTTCTCCCTCGGGCCGGCGTATCCCAACCCGTTCCTGGCATCCGCGAGCTTCGATTTCTCGCTTGCCGAGGTGGGGTCGGCCCGGCTGCAGGTGTTCGATCTCTCCGGGCGCCGCGTCGCGACCATCGTCTCCGGGATCCTGACTGCGGGCATGCACACGGCACGCTGGGACGGACGGGACGAGAGAGGCCGGGCCGTCGGAGCAGGTGTCTATGTCGTGCGGCTTACGGCAGGCGGGAGGACCCTCAGTGCCCGGGTGATCCGTGTGTCTTAGGCCCGGAATATTCACGAAGACCAGCGAGAGCGCGAGATCGGGCTCTGTCGCGACGGTCGGAACGGAGTTTTCGGGTCGAGGTGGAGGTTCGAGAGCGCCGCCGATCCGGTGCCTCGCGCGTGGCGTGAAGGCATTTCTCGGACAGGCTCGGCCTTGACGACGATGCGGCGCTCGACCGACCATGTCCCGGCGGCGTAGGAGAAGGAGCCGTAGAAGTGTCCTTCGAGCCCGACACTCTCAGTTTCACCGCCGGCAGGCCCTACATCCTGCGCGTCCGGAGCAGGGCCGGCAACGTTGAGAAGCCCTACTATACGGCAACGGAGTTCTTCCGGACCGTTGTCACCCGGAAGTTCGAGGACAGCGACGCGGAGCTCAAGGCCCCGTACTTCAGGGCGATTGAGCTCCTGGTGGGTTCCGGAGGCACGAGCGCGGAGATGTTCGTTGTGCCTACGGTGGCGGATGCCTTCGGGGTGCTGTGCACGATCCCCGGCAGGCTGCGGGATGGGGAGGAATCGGTACGTGGCCCAAGCACGGATGACAGGCGTGGCTGCACTGCTGGGAGTCGCACTTGCGGTGATGCTGTTGCAGTCGGCCTGCACTGAAAAGCTGCCTGCACCGAACGCTCCGGTCCCATCACTTCCCCCCATGACGCCGGATTCGGTACAGGTCATCTTCGATGGCAACTGCGCATTCTCCGGGTGTCACGGGAGTTCCGCCCCAGCCGGAGGGTTGGACCTGAGCGCCGCCCACTCCTACGGGATGCTGGTCGACGTACCCTCCCAGACCTGCACGTCGCTGCTGCGGGTGAAGCCGTTCAAGCCTGACAGCAGCTGCGTGCTCAAGCGTCTGACCGGAGAGGTGCCTCCCCAGATGCCGATCGGGGGCTCGCTCTCGGCCGCACAAGTGAACGTGATCAGGAACTGGATCGCCGAGGGGGCCAAGCCCGGGGGGCCTGCAGCCGCCCTGGCGGCCGGCGAAGCTGCCGACCTCCTCGTGGGGAGGCACCCGTGAAATAGGGCGCGAGTGTGCGTGGCCGGGCACAGGACGTCCATGACGTAGTTCCCCGGGGTGGACCCGGCCGCCCTGGCGGTCAACAGGAGGCTCAACAGGATCGCCGCCGCAGCGCCGCAGCGCCCGCTCGGCAGCACGGCACACCGGACCCGACTCCCTTCGGTTCCTGAACGTCCTGAGCCGGCGTTATCGGAAGCGCGATCTGCATGTCATCCTCGACAACTCGTCCACCCACAAGACTCCCGAGGTGAAGGCCTGGCTGGAAGCTCATCCTCGAGTTCACTTTCACTTCACTCCCACGGCGCCTCGTGCCTCAACAACATGAC
>JANMTH010000819.1:0-2092 GCA_031390305.1 Thermoflexaceae bacterium | reverse complement strand
TCAGGCTGGCGTGGGCGCGGCCGGAACGAACGCCGTTCAACTCGCGTTTGAAGGCCGCCCTCCGCAATCCCCGCCAGTTGCTCCGAAGCTGGTACTTCCTCGCCTTCCAGATCCCCTGGCTGCCGCAGCGGCTGATCGCCTTCCGCAACTACCAGGCACTGGCCCGCGCCCTCATCAACGACTGTCGGCCCGGCACGTTCACGCGCGAAGACGTGAAACTCTTCCTCGAATCGTGGCGGCGCTCGGGCCTCGATGGCGGGATAAACTGGTACCGCGGCCTCTTCCGCCACCCTCGCCGCTTCCCCCGGCCCCTCCCCCGAGTAACGGCGCCGACACAGCTCATCTGGGGCGAAGACGACCAGTTCCTCGGCGTCGAACTGACGCATGGCACGGAGGCCGTCGTCGATGACTTCACCCTTCACCTTCTCCCGAACACCAGCCATTGGGTCCAGCAAGAAGAGCCGGACCGCGTGAATGGCCTCATCCTCGATTTCCTCGCGAAGTTCGGCCCGCAATGACCGAAACAGGGCGGCCCGCCGCGGGCGGCCACTCGCCCTCACTCGATGACCTCGCCTTCGAAGGTGAAGCGACGCCGCTTCTCCTCCGCAAGGGCGTGGTGGCCGGCGTCGTCGCCGGGTTCCTCCTCATCGTGGCCGCCTACTTCGCCGTCTCGCTCTATTTCGGCGTCTCCACCGAAATCGACGCGAAGCCGTTCCGCGAATGGGTCGAGCGCCGTGGCGCCCTGGGGCCGGTCGTCTTCGTCCTCGTGATGGCCCTCTCCGTCCTTTTCGCACCGATCCCCAACGCGCCGATCTTCATCGCCGCCGGCCTCGTTTGGGGCACCGTTCTGGGCACGGTCTACTCCGTCTCTGGCCTCTTGCTCGGGAGCGTCATGGCCTTCCACGTCTCGCGAACCGTTGGCCGCCGCCACCTCCCCCGGCTCGTGGGCTCGCGGCTCGCCGCTCGCGTCGATGCCCTCGCCGATACCATGGGCGGGCGCGTCATCTTCTGGTCGCGCATGCTCCCCGTCGTGAACTTCGACTGGGTGAGCTTCATCGCCGGCGTGACAGCGATTCGCTTCCGGACCTTCTTCGTCTACAGCCTGCTCGGCATGCTCCTGCCCACCTTCGTTACCGTCTCCGCTGGCGACGGCCTGGGCCGCGATTTCCGCGTCACCCTCCTCATGGGCGGGCTCTGGATGCTCGGAATTGTCGCCAGTGCCCTCTACTTCTGGCGCCGCCAGCGCCGTTGGACCGCCGCCCGCGCTATCGCCTCCGCGACCACGGGAGATTGAAGGTCTGAATTCGGTAAGCGGCGAGGGTAACCTGAGGGTTGCACCTACCGTTTCTTTCGGGGAAGGGTTGGAGAATGTCCGTACTCCCTCTTCGGAAAGAACCGCAATGGTGACCATCCCGTTCCCCCAGAACCTATCGCTGCTCCGCCCTCAAGCCGGGCGAGAGCCGCTCAGCATCCCCGCCGTCCGCGTCCTTCGGCCGCGCGTCCGCGTCGTCTCTCGCCGCGAGCTTCTGGAACGCGCCGAATCGATCGGCAACCTCGCTCCGGACGCCTCGCTTTCGTTCGTCGCTGTCCGCCTCCGGCTGGCTGGCGCCGAGCCGCACGCCCCGCTGGACGCCGCCACCGAGGCCGCCATCGGCAGTCACATTCTGCGCATGACACGGCCCACCGATACGGTTGGCCGTCTCGGCCCCCGCGCCTACGGCATCGTCCTCCAGGGAACCGGCCAGGTTGCCGCCGCGGCCGTCGCCGCCCGTCTCGCACACCACCTCAACCAGCTGGTAGCGGCCCGTCTTTCCGGCGTCGTTGCCGATGTCTACACCGCCACCGGTACGGGCGTGAACGCGAAGATGTTGCCCGTAGCCGCCGCCGAGTGCGACTACGGCCACTGCTCCTGAGCTTCAGGCCTTCCCGGCCTCCGCCATCGGCACCGAACGGTCGATGCCTGGCCGTACCTCGCGCACTACCGCCACCTCCTTGCAGTTCGTAAAGAACGGGCAGCGGACGCACTCGTTCCAGACCTTCTGTGGGAACTCCATCACGTTCGCCGTGCGGAAGCCCTGCTTTTCGAAGAAGC
>JANMTH010000811.1:0-1985 GCA_031390305.1 Thermoflexaceae bacterium | reverse complement strand
ACGACCATGAAGAACTGCGCCGGCTCGTCCAGAAACCGCGTGCTGACCCACAGGAGCCCGAGGCCCGTGATCGCCAGCACCACGCCGGCCTGCACGGACCAGAGGATGCGCGAGAACGGCGCGGCCATCGACCGCGGGGCGTCCTGCATCTGGAGCGGCGCCGATTCCAGGAATCGCCGCCCGGCAGGCGTCTGGATGTACGCGAGCAGATCGTCGTTCGAGGTGAAGCGATCGAGCAGCTTGCTGTGCACTTCGTACTGCACTTTCGACAACCGGTTCCAGCGACGGTGGGTCACGATCAGACGGATGATCCAGGCGACCACGCTGATGAAGACGAGGAACGCGATGAACACGGCGAAGCCCGCCAGCACGGCGTACAGCTCCTCCCGCTGCCGCCGCTTGGGGTCGTTGTCGTAATCGGAATCGTAGCCGTGGACGCTCTCGAGGAAGTAGGCCGGGTTGCGCAGGACCTCGGGATGTTCGTCGAGAAACGTCACCAGGAAGGAGTAGGGGGCGAGGTAATCCTTGTTGCTCAGCAGCGATTGATCGAGCTTGAGAACCCGCCCCAGCGCCGGCGGGTACTTGCCGAGCACTTCGTCGAGTTGCTCGCGCGTCTCACGCGCACCGTTGAGCCCGGAAGCCGGAGCCGATTCCCTGCGACCCTGGTCATTCTGCTGAACGGCGGGCTGCTGGATGGCGGGCGGGCGTCCGGACGAGGGCGATGAGGAAGGGGTCGGTGGCCGTTGAGGCAGCCCTGCGAAGGCTGGCACCGCACACGCCAGCGCGGCGGCGGCGACGAGAATTCGGGCGATACCAGAACAGGCGGCTGTGTGGGTCATGTGAAATCGGCTCCCTGCACAGCTATTACGTAGCGGCGCCCGATTGGTTAACAGGGCGCTCCGACATGGCTCAGGACTCAGGCCCAGGGCGCGAAGGATATTGCTCCCGTTCCTGCTGGACAATGTGGCCACATGTGGCTATATTGGCATAATGTCGTCCACGGGCATCCGCGAGCTGAGGAACAGTCTGAGCCAGTACGTCCGGCGCATTGAGGCTGGCGAGCGCATTGCCATTACCGCGCACGGCCGCGTCGTCGCGGAACTCGTGCCGCCAGGAGGAAGGCATAAGGCCGGTCGGCCCAGTCGATATGACGAGCTCGTGACCGCCGGCGCGATCCGGCCCGCGATCGAATCGGGCCCGCTCCCCGAAGAATGGCCGGACATTCGGCTGCCCAGAGGCACCGTCACTGAACTGATCGACAGCGACCGTGGCGAAGCGTAGCGCTCGAGCCACCACTCGCGCGACGGGCACCGCGCGCGGCAGGCGCCTCCGCCCCGTTAAGGCACCCGTCCTCGCTCTCCGTTACGTCGAGACCAGCGCGATTCTCGCCGCCTTGCTTGAAGGCGACGCGGCAGCTCGGACGGCACTCAGAGCTGAGGGACGACCGGTGACATCTGCACTCACGTTCGCGGAAGCCTCCCGCGCGCTTGTGCGCGCCCGGACGGCCGGTCGTGTTACCGCCGATCAAGCGCGGGCCGCGGTGAGGACCCTGCAGTCGTTCGAACGGCGATGCGACGTCGTCGCCGTCACCGACGCCGTGCTCACGCGAGCCGGCCGTCCATTTCCGGTCGAGCCCGTTCGAACGCTCGATGCCATCCACCTGGCGACTGCCGAGATTCTCGGCGAGCCTCCTCAACTGATGACCATCCTTACCCGTGACATCCGTGTGCGCGAGAACGCGCGAGCGCTCGGGTACGCTGTCGAGTAGGTGGGCCTGTGCCGTGCATTTTTTATCGCCGCCTGACTGAAGGACAGCTCGTCCGGCGAGAACGATTCGCGCCGCCGCGTTCATCGACGCCTTCCCGCTAAGTCTGGACCACAGCCTCGCCGTTCCGCGTCGGCACGAACCCCGAGCACTCCTAGGCCCTGGACCCATCTACCACCTGCGTCAGCTCCACTCCAATTCTTCGAAGCCCTTCGCGTAG
>JANMTH010000796.1:0-1511 GCA_031390305.1 Thermoflexaceae bacterium | reverse complement strand
AGACGGCGAGCGACGATGCCGTGTTGCAGTACATCTTCTTCCCGGGCCTATCCACGGCGAAGACGCTTTCGGATGTCTCGGGACGCGGGGTAGGGGATGGACATCGTGCGCACGAACATCGAACGCCTCAACGGAATGGTGACGGTTCGGAGCGCGGTCGGGCGGGGCTCGACGTTCATCATCCAGCTGCCACTGACGCTCGCCACCAGCCAGGCCTTGATGGTCGTGGCCAATGAGACGGTCTACGCCATGCCGCTGGTTTCAGTGACTGAGGCACTCTCGGAGGAGGATGCCGACCTTCACACGATCGGGGGCCGAAAGACGCTACGCCTGCGCGGCAAGCTTCTTCCGGTTTTGGACCTGGCGGAGGCGCTGGGCGACTACAGCCCGAACAGGCACACCGGTCCGCGCTTCGTTATCGCCGCCCGCCACAGCGACCGGGAAGTCGGATTGCTCGTGGACAGGCTATTGGGCGAGCAGGATGTTGTCGTCAAATCACTGGGCGAGATCATCGGCAACCGCCGGGGACTGACCGGGGCAACGATCCTTGGGGATGGCACGCTCGGTCTGATCGTGGATACCGCAAGCCTTGTCGCTGACCCGACGTCGCTGGCGCTCATCGCCTAGGAACCAGGAATCGGGTCTATCGGCCCAAAGGGAGAGACTATGACCACAGCAATCCAGGACAGGGTGACGGCGATCCTCACGGAGGTGGCCCGCGATGGTGCGGCGCGCGCCGGGGCAGGCCTTTCTGGGCTCCTCGGCCAGGAGATCGCGATCCACATTCCGCGCGTCGCCGTCGGCACGAAGGACGATATCTGCGCGGCGATTGGTGGGAACGAGGAGCTGGTACTCGGGACCTACCTGGCGATGAGTGGCGAACTTACCGGCCACGTCATGCTCCTGTTTCCCGTGGAGCGAGCGCTGCAATGCGTCGATCTCATGTGCGGTCAGCCGATCGGAACGACGACCGAGCCGGATGAAATGGCGGAGTCGGCTATCGGTGAACTGGGCAATATCGTGGGCTCGGCCTTCGTCAACGCCCTCGCCGACCGGACGCAGCTGATTCTCCACCCGAGCACGCCGACCGTCGTTCATGACATGGCGATCGCGCTCGTGGAGACCGTCTACGCGCAGGTGCTCTCGCAGGGCGGCGATGTGGTGATGATCGACACGATGTTCGAAGACGCGGGCGGCAGGACAGCGGGCCTCCTCCTGGTAGCTCCCGACCCGGGTTGCCTCGACATCCTTCGGGAGCGTGCCGCGTGACGATCGCCGCCGCTCCAGCCCAGCAGCGACTTTCGGTGGGTATCGGCCAACTCGCGGTGACGAAGGACCCGGGAACGGTTCTGATCGCTTATGGACTCGGATCGTGTGTCGGTGTCACCGCGTGGGATGCGGCGAACCGAGTGGCGGGAATGGTCCATGTCCTGCTTCCCGCCTCTGACCGTCCCGGTCCCGACGCCAAGGAGCCTGCCCGATATGCGGACCACGCGGTGGAGGCGCTGATC
>JANMTH010000778.1:0-4727 GCA_031390305.1 Thermoflexaceae bacterium | reverse complement strand
GCCCGGGGTGACGGTGCAAAGCCCGGCTTCTTACGTGGGTACGACTAGTACTAAATTCAAAAGGTCAAGGTAAGCGAGCGCGCCCGCCGACCTGGATGGCTCCCCTCGCCCAGCGCACTGGGAGAGGGGTCGGGGGTGAGGGCGCGGCGCCCGGCGACGAACGCCCGCTTTCTAAAATGGGTACGGCGTCCGCATGCAGCCGGAGCGGCCGCCGTTCGGGTACCCTGTCGCCGTGCCTGTCGTCGATGCCCACACACACGTCTTCCCGCCCTCGCAACGCCAGGCGCGCGCCGAGATCGCGAGCCGCGACGCGGCCTTCGCCGAGATCTACGCCAATCCGGAGGCCGCGCTGGCTGAGGTCACGGGCCTTCTCGGCGCCATCCAGCGGGCCGGCGTCGATCGTGCCGTCGCGGCCGGCTTCGCCTTCACCCAGCCAGCCCAAATCGAGACCCAGAATCGCTTCCTCCTGTTCGAAGGCCGGGATGAGCGAATCGCGCCGCTCGCAACCCTGAACCTCGTCCACGCTGGATGGCGGGCCACCGCCGAACAGGCCCTGGCCGATGGCGCTCGCGGCTTCGGCGAGCTTCGCCCCCACAACCAGGGATGGGACCCACTCGGCCCCGCCAGCAACGAGCTCTGCGAACTGGCCGGGGCGAACGGCCTTCCCCTCCTCTGGCACGTCAGCGAACCCGTTGGCCACGCCTACCCGGGGAAGCGCGGCGGCATCTCGCCCGTCGAGTTGATCCAGCTCGCGGCCGCGCACCCGGCCACCATCATGGTCGCCGCCCACCTCGGCGGAGGCCTCTCGTTCTACCTTGAAATGCCGGAAGTGCGAGCGGCTATAGAAAATGTGTATTTCGATACAGCAGCCGTGCCGCTGCTGTATGCTATGGAAAGTGTCGCGCGGCTCGTGGACCTCGCCGGTTCGCATCGTGTGCTCTTTGCGTCGGACTATCCGCTTCAATCTCCCCTGCGCCAGCTTGAACGTCTCCGGGCGGTCCTGACGGCCGAGGCCGCGCAGGCCGTTTGTGGTGGCAACGCCGATAGGCTTTTTTTCGGATTACGGAACTAAATATGGAAACCTCACCCGAACACGTCCGGCTGTTCGTCGCCTGCGAAGTCCCCGAGGACAGCAGGAACGCCATCGGCGGAGTCCTCCAGATCCTTCGCGAAAAGAGCGGGCCCGATGTCCGCTGGATTCGCTCCGAAGGCGTTCACGTCACCCTCAAGTTTCTCGGCGAAGTGCCGGTCAAGAAGCTGCCCGCGGTCAAGCTCGCCGTCCAGGAAGCGGTCGTCGGCCATGCTCCGTTCGAACTCGAGTTCTCGAACATCGGCACCTTCGGCGGGCGAGAAGGGCTCCGGATCATGTGGGTCGGCGTCGCTGGCGATGTCCTCCGCCTCGAAGCGCTGGTCCGTTCGATGAACCTCGCCCTCGCCGTCGTCGGCTTCGAGCCAGAACGCCGTCCCTTTCGCCCCCATCTCACGCTCGGCCGCGTGCGCGACGAAATCGCCACTCGCCGCCGCGCCGAGATCGAAGTCGCCGTCGGCCGCATGGCCGTGCCGCCATCCGGTTGGCGAACCTCGCAGGTTTCGCTCATGAGCAGCAGGCTCGGCCCAACCGGCGCTACCTACGATATCCTCGCCAGCTTCCCCCTTCGCGTCGCCCAGCCCGCTGGCTCCCTGTAGTCCCGGTTAGCGCCGATTTACCGGCTCCTCCGCCCCGTAACACTTTGGCAACGAAGGCCTCCCGCTGGCGGCGTACGGTGAGTGAGCCGGGCAATCGTCCTGGCTGAAACACACGGAGGCACACTTTGAATCGAATCACGAACTTTGTCGCCATGGGCATTGGGGCCGTCGGCCTCGTCAGCGCCATCGGCGGCGGCGTCGTTCTCGCCCAGGACAGCGGCTCTGGCACACCCACGCCCTCGGCCAGGTCCGTCGAACACCAGCAGCGCGTCACCGGCTACCTCGACGCTCTCGCCGGCAACCTCGGTATCGACCGCGCCACGCTCGATGCCGCTCTCAAGAAGACCGGCCTCGCCATGGTCGATAAGGCCGTCGCCGATGGCAAGATCACCCAGACCGAAGCCGATGCCATCAAGGCGCGTATCGAAGCCTCGGCCGTCCCGATGATCGGCCCCTTTGGCGGCATGAAGGGTGGCCATGGCGGAGACAGGGGTGGGCCGCGTCTCGGCGCCGCCGCTCCCCTTTCCGAGATCGCCGCCTTCCTCGGTATCGACGAAGCCGCGCTCGTCGCTGAACTGCGAGGCGGCGCGACGCTGGCCGAGGCCGCCCTGGCCCACGGCAAGAGCCGCGCCGACATCGAAACGTTCCTGACCGGCAACCTCACCGCCCGCATCCAGGCCGCGCAGGACGCCGGAACGATCACCGCCGAACAGGCGCAGACGCTGCGTGATGGCGTCGCCGCCCACGTGACTGGCGCCCTCGATGGCGGCAAAGGCGGCCACTTCGAGTTCAAGGGCCCCGGCGGGAGCCACTTCCGCGGCCACATCGATGGCGCGCCGAAGCCCTCTTCCCGCACCGCACCTGCCGGCGCCCAGGCCGAATAGCTCAGCAGGTTCCCTCCCCTCGCGAAGGCGGGCGAGACCTTTTCGGTCCTCGCCCGCTTTCGCGCATACTAGGTACAGCCCATGACTGAACCCACGGCCATCCTCGTCGCCGATGACGACGCCCACATTGTCGAGCTTGTCTCGCTCTACCTCCGCCGCGCTGGCTACGCCGTCGTCCAGGCCGCCGATGGCGAGACCGCCCTTCGGCTCGCCGCCAGCGAGAGCCCCCGCCTCGTCATCCTCGATGTCATGATGCCCGGCCAGGACGGTCTCCAGGTCTGTCGCACCCTTCGAGCCCGCGGCGATGTTCCGATCATCCTCCTCACCGCCCGCTCCTCCGATATCGACAAGATCTCCGGGCTTCGCCTGGGCGCCGACGACTATGTGACCAAGCCCTTCAACCCCGAAGAGCTGATAGCCCGCGTCGAGGCCGTCCTCCGCCGCGCTCGGCCGACCGGCCCGCGGGCCGACCAGCTCGCCGTCGCCGACCTCACGCTCGATGTCTCCGCGAAGACCGCGATCCTGGCGGGAGCGCCCCTCGCCCTGACCCCGCGCGAATTCGACCTTCTCGTCACGCTCGCCCGTCTGCCCAACACCGCCCTCGACCGCGAACACCTCCTGGACCTCGTCTGGGGCACCTCCTTCTACGCCCACCGCACCGTCGATGTTCACATCGCCCGGCTGCGCGAGAAGCTGAAGGGCAGCCGTGTCCGAATCGACACCGTCTGGGGCAGCGGCTATCGGCTGACGCTCGATGAAACGCCCCCGAAAGGACGAGCGTGATCGCGCACGCGGGGCTTCGCATGCGGCTGGTCGCCGCCTTCTCCGTTGTTGCCCTTGTGGCTGTCGGGCTGGCCTCGTCGCTCTTCGTCCTCTCCCACCGCGACGATGCCCGCCGCCGCGAGCTCGACCGTGTGGCCGCCGCCGCGCCGCCGATCTTCGCCCGCTTCGCCAACACCCGCGACCAGACTGACTTCGACGCTTTCGTGACCTCGATGTCGCAGCTTCACGACGTCCGCGTGCTTCTCGTCGTCCCCGACGGCACCGTAGCCGTCGATAGCGGGCGCACGCTCGAAGGCAAGCGGCTCGATATCCCCGCGCCCACACCCGAGGCGCGGCCCGGCCCGCCTTCGTACACCACCTGGATGGGCGAGGGTGGGACGGCGGCGGAGGGCCTCGCGCTTGTCACCACTACCCTTCCCCGCTTCGGCATCGCCGATACCTTCCGCGGAGGGCGTGGCGGTCCGCCTGGCGCCACGAACGAACCCGCCGAACGCTACTCCCTCGTCCTCGCCGTCCCCCAGAGCACGATCGCGAACGCATGGCTCGACCTGCTGCCCGGCATCGCCGCCGCCGCCGCCATCGCTCTCGTCGTCGCGGCCGCCCTTGCCACCGTCTTTGCCCGTTCGATAACGAAGCCTGTGACGAAGCTCACCCTCGCCTCCCAGCGCATCGCCGCGGGCCAGTACGACGTCGATATCGACACCCGCCGGTCCGACGAGATCGGCCGCCTCGGATCGGCCTTCCAGTCGATGGCGCTCCGCGTCGGCGAATCACAGTCCGAAATGCGCGCGCTCGTGGCCAACGTCTCGCACGACTTGAAGACGCCGCTCACCTCCATCCTCGGTTTCGCCAGGGCGCTCGAATCGGGCGCCGCCGGCGAAGGAGCGGAGTCGCGCCGGGTCGGCGGCATCATCCACGAAGAGGCGGAGCGTCTCGCCGCCCGTCTCCAGGATCTCCTCTATCTCTCCGAGATCGAGTCTGGCGGGGCCGTCCTTCAGCTCGATACGATCGACCTTGGCCGCCTCGTGCGGTCCGTTGCCGAGCGCCTGTTGGCGGCCTGCGGAGAACGCTCCGTCTCGGTCGAACTCGAACTCGCGACGGCCGTCGAGGTTCAGGCCGATGGTGTCCGGCTCGAACGGCTCTTCGAAAACCTCTTTGCGAATGCCGCCCGCTACACCCCGGAGGGCGGCCGGATCGCCGTCTCGCTCGCGCCGGGAGCTGGCGGAGGGGGCCGTGTCACCGTCGCCAATACGGCACATGGCCTCGCCGCGGACGACCTTCCGCTGCTCTTCCGGCGCTTCTATCGCCGGGACCGGACCCGGGCCGCCGGTGGCGGCACGGGCCTCGGCCTGCCCATCGCCCACGACATCGCCA
>JANMTH010000757.1:0-5759 GCA_031390305.1 Thermoflexaceae bacterium | reverse complement strand
CGCCGGGGTGAAGGGCGACTATGGCGAGCAGGGACAGAACCTGATGATGCTGCTGATCAGCGTCGTCCTCTTCGCCACCGCCGCCGGGATGACCTGGGGCCTCGACGCCGCCCTCTTCTGATTCGCGGGCCGGTATACTGGGGGCATGGCGTTCACCGTCTCCGACGTTCGTGACCTCCTCCGTGTGCTCCGGGAGAACCCGGAGTGGAAGGAAGAGGTGCGCCGCGAACTCCTCGGCGAAGAGATCCTCAGCCTCCCCGCGCTCGTCCGCCAGAACAGCGAAGCGATCGACCGCCTTGCCGAACAGATGACCCGTTCGGAGGCCCGGCTCGAGGGCGTCGAGGCCCGGCTCGAGGGCGTCGAGGCCCGGCTCGAGAGCGTCGAGGCCCGGCTCGAGGGCGTCGAAACCCGCCTCGGAGGAGTCGAAACCCGCCTCGGAGGAGTCGAGACCCGCCTAGAAGGCGTCGAGACCGGCCTTCAAGCCCTTCGGTCCGACTTCGGCGTTCTCGCCGCCGACGTCGGACAACTCAAGGGCTACGCCCTCGAAGCCCGCTTCCGCGAGCGGGCAGACGGTATCTTCGGGCGCTGGATTCGCCGCGTGAAGGTCGTCAAACCGCGCGACCTCACGGCCTTCGAAGCAGCCGACGACGCCGGCCGGATTAGCGAAGCCGAAGCCCACGCCGTCCGCTTGCTCGACCTGATCGTGACCGGCCGCAGGGGCCGCGGAGACGACGCGGAGGAGGTCATGTTCGCCGTCGAAGTAGCATCGACCATCGATAACGGCGACGTGACGCGCGCGGCCGACCGAGCGGCGATCCTGAGCGGCCTCGGGTACCCCGCCGAGCCCGTGGCGGCCGGCAATTCGGCCAGCGAAGCCGTCATCCGCCTGGCGCGCGAACGGGGAGTCTTCCTCCTGGTCGATCCGCAGACCCCATGACGGCACCGGGCGAGAGGTTCGCGCCAGCGCGAGAAAGCCGGCCCCTTCGGGCCGCCCTTCGTCCACACGGAGCAGGCCCTGGCCGCGCTACCCCAGGATCTCGACGATGCCGGTATCGCCGTTAACGCTGATGAGGGCGCCATCGGGAATCTGGCGGGTGCCGACCTGGGTGCCGACGACGCAGGGAATGGCGTACTCTCGCGCGCAGATGGCGGAGTGGGAAAGGATGCCTCCCGTATCCGTGACAACCCCGCCGGCGATTGCGAAGAGCGGCGTCCACGGTGCGGCGGTGAGGCCGCAGACGAGGATCTCGCCCGGCTGGAGGAGGTCGCTCTGGTCGAGGTTGCGGATGACGCGGGCACGCCCGGTGACGACGCCCTTGCTGGCGGCGTTCCCCTTGATGATCCGCGCTTCTGTGGAAGGGGTGACGCCGAAGCCGAAGAAACGGGTCATGACGGCCTGGGCTTCGGGGGGCATGTCCTCCATAGATGGGGGCACGCCGAGGAAGGGCGGGGCCTGGAGCTTGAGCTGGCCGGCGAGCTCCTGCTTGCGCGCCGTGACGAGTTCCTTCGTGGCAGGGGTGGGCGAAGCGGCTACCGCTCGGAGCTCGTCGAGGCTCAGGTAGAAGACGTCGTTCGCCTCGGCGAGGGCGCCGGCTTCGACAAGCTTGTGGCCGAGGGCGATGGCGGGGATGCGGAGGACGCCAGCGAGGGTGAGCTGCCAGCGGGCGCGGCTTTCGCTCATGGGGACGTGTTGGCTGGCGGCGGCGAGCATCCCTTCGAACTGGGGGCGGGCTTCGGCGGGGAGGCGGCGCTGAAGTTCGGCTTCGGCGGCTTTGCGTTGGGCCTGCGAACGTTCCATCGCCTTCGCCGGGGAACGCTCAGGGTCGCCTGCGTAGAGGGAGAGCATGCGCAGGGGAACCTGGGGGTTCTCGGCCCAGGTGGGCTTGTGCATGAGCGACCAGTCATCGACGCGCCAGCCGTATTCGCTGAGGTAGCGTTCGAAGGCGGCCATGAAGGCGGGGCCGCCCGCGGAAGCGCGAATCTGGTTCAGGTCGCCGCTGCTGACGGCGTCGCGGAGTTCGGCGGATGTGGCAGCGAGAGCGATCAGGTCGCCGAGGCCTTCGCCGGCGAGGGCGGAGTCGTTGGTGGCGGCCTGGAGGACGCTGGCGACGAGCATTGGGCCTTCGGCGCCGAGCACCTGTTCGCTGAAACCCATAAGCCCCAGGGTGGGGCCCATGAAGGGGAAGACGACGATCATCGTGTAGCGGAACTGCTCGGCGGATTTCGCCGTCGTCTCGGCGAGGGCCTCCACGAGTTGGGGAGCTGTGAGGCCGCTGTAGTCCCGGTCACGCACGTCGCGGCAGAAGGCGGTGATGCTGGGGACGAAGTCTTCGTTCCAGATGGTGACGGCGCCACGGGCGAGGACTTCCTCCGTCGGCGGTGGCGGGCCTGCGCCTTCGGTGAAGAGATAGCCCTGGACGAAGGTGCCCCTGTAGCCGAAGGCGGTCAGGAAGACATTGAGCATCATGTCTTGACTGAGCGGAGGCAGGGGGTGGGGAAAGTGCATGGGGTCGTGGGTCCAGCTTCCGGCCGCATCTTCAGGGCGGTCGAAGGGGGCGTCAAAGGTCCTGGGGGCTGGCGACGGCATGGTGGAGGCTCCTGAAATGGATTGGACTGGGATGATACGGCTCAGCGGGCAACGAGGCATGGCAGCTTCGCAACAACGCATTCAACGAAGTGCGAGCGCTGTCTGATCATCCGCTGACATTCAGGGCCTGGCGGCCCGTGCTTACGCCGCTTTAACCGCCTTCACGATATTCAGATAGTGGTGGCGGAAGATCTATGGGTCTCCGCCCCGGCTAACACGGGCTCGTGCTTTTTTCGCCCCGGGCCTGACTACGGAAGGATCTCCATGTTCCTGATTCGTTCACTCATCGGCCGCGCCGTTCTCGGCGTCATCGTGCTCCTGGTGGCTGCTGGCGCCGGGTGGTACTTCTTCATCCGCGACGACAACGAAGCGCAGAAGGCAGCTTCGGACGTGACGGACGAGGTGAAGGCAGCGGCCAGCGCCCAGGCCTCCGCCACAGCGGCCACGGCAACGGGCTCCGCGAGCGCGACGACGGCGCCGAACGCCGCCCCATCGACCGTCGGGGCCGTGACCTACCGGCTCGTCGCCGGCCAGTCGTCTGCCTGGTACCTGGCGCCGGAAAAGCTCTCGCGCCTCGCTACCTCGTCCGTTGCCAAGGGCACGACGAAGGATGTGACGGGTGAGTTCCACCTCACCGCCACCGGCCTCGACCCTTCCAAGCCGACCACTTTCACGGTCAAGGTGCTCACGTTGAAGTCGGACGAGAGCTTGCGCGACCGGCGGATGCACGATGCCCTCGAGACCACGAAGTTCCCGACGGCGACCTTCGTGGCTACGGCCTTGACGGGCGCGCCGGAGAAGTTCACGACGACCGAAACGACGATGCAGATGACGGGCCTGTTCGAACTCCACGGCGTGAAGAAGGAGGTGACCTGGGAGCTGAAGGTGAAGGAGGTCGATGGGATCCTGAGCGGACTCGCCACCGTGAAGTTCAAGTACACCGACTTCGGCATCCGCAAACCCGAAGTCGCGGGCTTCGTGACGGTCGAAGACGAAGTGACGATCCAGGTGCAGCTCTTCGCCACCAAAGTCTAGCGAGGGTAGCCAACCACGAAGGCACAAAGGAACACGAGAGACAATGACTCGTGGCTTTGTGTGCTTCGTGCCTTTGTGGTTAGCGCCCTATTCGCGGGGGAGGCCGAGGGCGCGGGTGGCGATGACGTTGCGCTGGATCTCGCTCGTACCGCCTTCAATCGTATTGGCGACGGAGCGGAGGAATCCGTAGTGCATGCGGTCGGCCGCTGAACCGATCATCGTCGCCTGGCCTTCCAGGCCGAGGACCTGGAGCCCGATGGTGGCGATTCGCTGGTTCAGTTCGGCCCCGAAGAGCTTCGCCATCTGGGCTTCACGGGTGGGGGCGATGCCCGTGCGCTCCTGTTCGGCGGCGATCTTGTAGCCCATGTTGCGCATCACCTGGACGGAGATGGCGGCGTCGATCAGACGATGGCGGATGCCCTTCTGCTTCGCCGTCTTGCGCTCTTTGGCGATCTTGATGATCTCTTCGACGTTGCGGCGGGCGGTAGAGGTGGCGCCGATCGAGGAGCGCTCGAAATCGAGGCCGACGGCGAGACTGTACCAGCCACGGTCCTCTTCGCCGACGATCTGGCTGGCGGGCACGCGCACGTCGTCGAAGAACACTTCGTTGAATTCGTGCGTCCCGGCCATGTTGACGAGCGGCCGCACGGTGATACCTGGCGTATCCATCTTCACGCAGAACATCGAGATGCCCTTGTGCTTGGGAACATTGGGGTTGGTGCGAACAGCGAGCCAGCCCCAATCGGAGCTGTGGCCGCCGGAGGTCCAGATCTTCTGGCCGTTGATGATGAAGTCGTCGCCATCACGGACGGCGCGGGTCTGGAGGCTGGCGAGGTCCGAACCGGAGCCGGGTTCGCTATAGAGCGTGCACCACACGTCGCTGCCATCGGCGATGCGCGGGACGAACTGCTTCTGTTGTTCGGGCGTGCCGTAGAGCATGATCACGGGCCCGACCCAGGCGACGCCCATGCTGAACGAGGGCACGGCGTGGTAGGCCATCAGCTCGTTGAAGACCATCTGCTGCATTGGCGAGGCGCCGAGCCCGCCGAACTCCTTCGGCCAGGGGAGGGCGAGCCAGTGTTTTTCGGCGAGCTTGAAGCGGATGTGCTTTGCGACATCGACGCGGTCTTCGGTGGCGCCGCTTCCCCAATCGGCCGGCATCTCTTGCTGAATGAAGCCGCGCACTTCCTGCTGGAATGCGGCGTGTTCGGGGCTGAGGCGAAAATCCAAGGGTCTGCTCCTGCGGGGTCGGCGCGTCGTGGGGCCGGGCCACTCAGTCTACACGGTCGGCGGGCGCCGCACTGCGGGCGCCCTACGGATCCCGAATGTCCGCCGTTCGGGGCGCGTTCGGTGTATCGTCCCAGCAAGCGGAGGAGGCGGCAAATGGCGTACGAAACGGTGCTGACCGAACGCAGGGGACAGGGCGGGATTCTCTGGGTGACGCTGAACCGGCCGGAGAAGCTGAACGCCTTGAACATGACGCTTTTCGACGAACTGCGGCGCGTCTTCCAGGAGGCTCGGACCGACCGATCGGTTCGCTGTGCCGTGATCACGGGAGCGGGCCGGGGCTTCTGTGCGGGCGCCGACTTCAGCGGTGGACGGCCGGAGGGCCTGCTCTACGCGAGCCAGGAATCGGCGACGGACCTGGAGGGGGCGCGGCTCTTCTTTCGCAACGAATCGGAGACGTATCTCGCGCTGAAGCGGCTCGATGTACCCGTGATCGCCTCGGTGAACGGGGTGGCGGTGGGGGCGGGGCTGGATATGGTGGCCCACTGCGACATGGCCGTGGCATCGACGGCCGCCCGGTTCCAGGTAGCCTATGTGAAGCGCGGTCTCTTCGCCGATCTTGGCGGGTTCTACTCACTGCCACGAGTGATCGGCTGGCGGAAGGCGATGGAGCTGATGATGACGGGCCGCTTCATGACAGCGGAGGAAGCGCACGCCGCCGGGCTGACGAACTACCTGGTAGCGCCCGAAGCGCTCGAGGCGAAGACGATGGAGCTGGCCCTGGCCGTCGAAGCGGGGCCGCCGTTGGGCCAGAAGCTGGGCAAGATGCTCGCCTATCGGACCCAGAACATGGATTTCGAGAGCGCCCTGGAGTTTTCCGGCATCGCGCTGGGGACGACAGCGCTCTCGG
>JANMTH010000600.1:0-1843 GCA_031390305.1 Thermoflexaceae bacterium | reverse complement strand
GGGCGCAACTTCGCCGACGACGACGCGCTGCGCGTCGGGCTGGCCGACGAGCTGGCGGACGCGGCGGGGTTCGTGGACCACTGCCTGCTGCGGCTCGAGGAGTTCATGGAGAAGGACTCCTACGCGCTGGTCTCCACCAAGCAGGCCTTGCGGCACGAGATCCTCGAGCGCATGAAAGCCCACGAGCGCGAGCGCATGGGTGGGTGGCTCGACGGCTGGTTCTCGGAAGCGACCCGCGCCCGCATGCGCGAGCTCGCCGCCGGCCTCATCAAGCCGCGGTAGTCGCTAGTCGAGCTGGCGCGAGTCCGATGTCCCGGAGGGCGCGATCCGCGGATTAGGCAGACCTGCCTAATCCGGTTGGCGCGTGCCCCGGACGGCCACATCGTGGGCAGTCAACACGCTGCGCGTACAATTGCGCTCGAGGACCTCAGGGAACGAGATGCCACGATGTCTAATATATGGAAAGACGGACCTGCCCAATTGGTGTCGACGGACGTGAGCAACATGTTTAATGCGTCTTGGCCCGAGAAGGCGTCGTCACGATGAAGCCGAGCCAAGTCATCCTGCTCGCCTTGTGGGGGCTCGGCGTCATTGCGTGGTTCACGTCCGTCGCATATCAGCTCAAGGGCGCTCGCCGTACGACCTCTGGCAAGCATTGGTGGTTCCACATGGGCTCGTTAGACCCTGTTTTTCACGCCACCGCCTGGCCGCCGGAGGCACGCGTCTTCTGGAAGAAGCATCTCATCTGGGCCGGCATCTTCGTAGCGGCTGTGGCTGCCGCCTTTCTCGTGCCAGTGGAGAGGTGAACGTGAGAGGCCCTTACTCGCGCCACTCAAGCCGCCGTCGAACAACAAGATGCAGCTGACAAGCGGCGGGCTAATGGCGCGCTGCGCGCGCCTTCATCGAGTCGCCGCTTGCAGCTGATCTCGCCAGACCCATGGCTTACGCGTAGAGTGACGGTCGGTGATCGTCGAGTGGGACAGCGAGAAGGCCGCCGCAAATGAGAAGAAGCACGGCGTTTCCTTCAGCGAGGCGGTCTTGGCCCTCGAGGACCCGCTCTCGGTCACGTTTCGGGATCCAGATCACTCTGTCGACGAGCTTCGGTTCCTCACCTTCGGGCACGACTCATCTGGGCGTATCCTAGTGGTGGCTCACACTGATCGTGAGGACGCCGTTCGGCTGATCTCGGCCAGGCGTGCCACACGCGCTGAGCGTCGCTTCTATGAAGAAGGCTAGCGAGAGGACGTTCGTCGACGACATGCGCCCGGAGTACGACTTGGCGGCTCTCGGGCCGGGCGTCCGCGGGAAGTACGCAGGCCGTCTGAAGGACACGGTCTTGGTCGCCCTTCGTCCAGAGGTCGCCGAGGCGTTCCCCACCTCGGATGCAGTCAACGAAGCCCTGCGAGTGGTCATGAAGGCCGGTGCAGCGATGCGTCGGCCAACTCCGGTCCGGAAGCGCTCTTCGACCGCTAAGCGGTCGTAGAACCAAGGCCCCCTCGCCGGGCTGTCGAACAATGAGATGCAGCTGACAAGGTCCGCAACGGTAAACAGACGGTGCGGACAACCCGTGTTCGCCGGACCGGCCGCGAGCGCGGCATGAGTCCCGTGAAGGAGCAGTTGATCCGCGTGATCCAGGACCAGCCGGAGGATTCCTCATTCGAGGAGACCATTCGGGAGCTCGCCTTCGGAGCCATGGTCGAACGAGGGTTGGCGGATTCAGACGCCGGGCGCGTCATCTCTCATGAAGGAAGTAGTTGGGCTCCTTCAACGGCTTGGCTTCAGCGAGGTTCGGCCGCGTGGCTGCCACAAGCAGTTTCGGCACGCCGACGACCGGGGGATGACG
>JANMTH010000565.1:0-2903 GCA_031390305.1 Thermoflexaceae bacterium | reverse complement strand
GAAGCCGTTCTGCTCGCATCCTGGCATTCCCGCCAGTTCGGGCAGCACGACCGCCAACGCGCCCGTCTCCTCGAGGAGCTGAAGCCCACGCCCGGGATTCCGGCCCTGCAGAAGCTTGTCCAGCTCGCTCGTCACCCGTTCCTGGGAAAGCGTCGCAAGGAGTGGAGCCGTCTCTCGCATGCCATCGAGCGTTCCCCCTTCGACGGCGAAGTCGAGCTGGCTGGCGAAGCGCAGCCCGCGAAGGATGCGAAGAGGGTCCTCCCGGAAACGGGCGGCCGGTTCACCGACGGCGCGAATAACCCGGGTGGCGAGGTCTTCCACGCCCCCGAAAAGGTCGATCCGCTCCCCCGTGAAGGCGTTCTCGGCGAGCGCGTTCACGGTGAAGTCGCGGCGGGCCAGGTCCTCTTCGATCCCGGCCGCGAAGGTCACCTCCGGCCAGCGGGCGCCGCCAGTGTAGGCATCGCCGCGGAAGGTGGTGAACTCGGACCACTGCCCGTCAAGCAGCACGCCGATCGTCCCAAAGCGCTTGCCCACCGTCATCACCGAGCGCCCCAGCGCGCCGGCGATCGCCTCGATCTCGTCCGCAAGCGCACTCGTGCCGAAGTCCTCGTCCACGTTGTCCTGCCCGAGCAGGCGGTCGCGCAGCGCCCCGCCAACCACCCAGAGCTGGTGGCCGCGTTCCCGGAAGGCCGCGACAAGCTGATCTCTTTGCGTCGCCATCCCGCCAGCGTAAAGGGTTCCCGCCGCTCGCTCGACGCCCCACCCGAACGGATGATCCGCCGGGACCCGTTTCCCTGCGACGATGGGAGCACGCCCGCATCGGGCAGGAGGAATCCCATCATGGCTACCGAGTCCAACGCCCTCACCGACCTTTCCGAGGCCCTCGCCGCCGCCGTCGAGAAAGCCGCCCGGTCGATCGTCACGGTCGATGCCCGCCGCCGCTTCGGCGCCAGCGGCATCGTCTGGACGGCCGACGGGATCATCGTCACCGCCGACCATGTCGTCGAACGTGACGAGAACATCACGGTCACCCTGCCCGGCGGCACTGAGGCGGCGGCCACCATCGTTGGCCGCGACCCCGGCTCCGACATCGCCGTACTGAAGGTCGAAAAGACCGGCCTGACGCCGATCGAACACGGCCAGGCCGCGAAAGTCGGCAACCTCGCCCTCGCCGTCGGCCGGCCGGCCGGTGGCGAACCGGGCGCCTCCTTCGGCGTCGTCGGCGCGGTCGGCGGCGCATGGCGCACCTTCCGCGGCGGAACCGTCGATGGCTACCTCCGCAGCGACACCATCTTCTACCCCGGCTTCTCCGGCGGGCCGCTGGTCGATGGCGCCGGCCGCGCGCTCGGCCTGAACAGTTCCCGGCTCGGGCGCGGATCCGGGATGACCGTCCCCATCGCCGCCGTCGCGACCGTCGTCGAAGCGCTCCGCACGTCCGGAAAGATCAGGCGTGGCTACCTCGGGATCGGCAGCCAGGCGGCCCAGCTCCCCGAAGCCCTCGCCGCGTCGCTCGGCGGCCAGGCCTCGGGGCTGCTCATCGTCGGCGTCGAGCCCGGCTCACCGGCCGATAGCGCCGGGCTGCTCCTGGGCGACATTCTCGTGGCCATGGGCGGCACACCGCTGACCGAAACGGACGACCTCCAGGGCCAACTCGGCCCGGATTCCGTCGGCGAGGCCGTCCCCTCCGTCATTCTCCGCGGTGGCGAACGCCGCGAGATCACGATCACCGTCGGCGAGCGCGGGTAGGCGGAACCATGAACGCATCTCCGGCCAACTCCATCGATGCCGCCGCTTCGAAACTCGCTGGCGAGCTGCGGAGCATCCTCGTCACCGTGAAAACCGGCGAGGGCGGCGGCTCGGGCACCGCCTGGGCCGCCAACGGCCTGATCGTCACCAACGCCCACGTCACACCGGGCGAGGCAGCGGAGGTCGTCCTCGCCGACGGCCGGGAGTTCACCGCCCGCGTCACTCAGCGCGACGCCGATGTCGATCTCGCCCTCCTTCAGATCGATGCCATCATCGCGAACGTCGCGCTGCCCGGCGATTCGGGCGCCCTCCGCGTCGGCGAACTGCTCTTCGCCATCGGCAACCCCTGGGGGCTGCCGGGAGTGCTGACGCGCGGCGTTCTCTCTGGCCGCGGCCCCTCCTCGGTCGAAAACAGCGTCCCCCTCGAAGACGCTCTCCGCGCCGACCTGCGGCTGGCGCCGGGCAATTCCGGCGGCCCACTGGCCGATGCCCGCGGCCGCGTCGTCGGGATCAACTCGATGATCGCCGGGGGGATGGCGATCGCCGTGCCCGTGAACACGGTTCAAAGCTTCATCGCGGCCGGACTACTTCCGCGGGCGTTCATCGGGATCACCGGCCGGGCCGTCCCGTTGCCGCCAGCGATCGCCGCCAGCTTCGCCCAAACCGATGGCTACGGGCTGATGGTGACGAACGTCGAACCGGGCTCACCGGCGAGCAGCGCCGGCCTGATTCCGGGCGATGTTCTGCTCGCCTTCGACGGTGACGCTGGCGGTCTGCCCGCCATCGGACGGCGGCTCAACCGTCTGCGGGCGGGGCAGCCCGTCCAGATGAAGCTCCTTCGGGGCTTCGAGATGCGTGACGTCCGGGTCGATCCGGCCATCCGCGCGTGACTACGGCCCCGCCAGCGCGGCGCGCCCTACCGAAGGCCGGTCTTCCGATGCACGATGGAAGGGCAGTGGAACGCGCCGCCGAACTCACCACCGATGACGGCCCGGGCCCGGCGGCCCGGGTCGTCATCCGCTCGCCCCGCCGGGAGGCCCGCGCAGCCCTCCTCGCCGGGGCGGGCTTCGCCGTGGAGCCGTTCGAAGGCGGCGAGCAGGACGACGGCGAGGCCATCCTCCTGCTCGAAGGCGTGAGCCCGGCCACGGCGAGATGAT
>JANMTH010000554.1:0-1819 GCA_031390305.1 Thermoflexaceae bacterium | reverse complement strand
GCGCCGGACGGTACAGTGACAATCCTCTTCAGCGACATCGAGGGTTCGACCGCGCTCAACGTCGAACTGGGCGACGAGGGCTGGATGGAGCTGCTGGGCGAGCACAACCGCCTCGTACGCGAGGCCATCCGCCGCCACCGCGGCTTCGAAGTGAAGACCGAGGGCGACGCCTTCATGGTCGCGTTCGCCGGCGCGCGCGACGCCCTCCGCTGCGCGATCGACATGCAGAAAGCCCTGGCGAAGCACAACGAGACCGCCGAGCGCCCCGTCCGCGTGCGCATCGGCCTTCACACCGGCGAACCGGTGAAGGACGGCGACGACTTCTACGGCACCCACGTCGTCCTCGCCGCCCGCATCGCCAGCCAGGCCTCCGGCGGTGACATCCTCGTCTCGGCCCTCCTCCGCGAACTCGTCGCCGCCAGCCGCGAGTTCGCCCTCACCGCGCGTCCGCCAGTCGCCCTCAAGGGCCTCCCCGGCGAACACGTCGTCTACCAGGTGGGGTGGGAGTAGCGATCACCGTCGCGTCGTTGGCGGCAATCGGTAGTGCACGACCACGTTGACCGTGTTGGGAAACGATCTCGCCGGTTGGCGTAGACTGCGGCCATGACACAGGAGTTGCCCGAAGGAACGGTCACGATCGTCTTCACCGACGTGGTCGGCTCGACCGCGCTGACAAACCAGCTCGGAGACGAGCGCGGCCGCGAACTGATGCGTGAGGTCGAAGCGCTCGTGCGCGGGCGCGTCGAGCATCACCGTGGCGTCGAGGTGAAGGGCCTGGGCGATGGGCAGATGGTCGCCTTCACCAGCGCCCGGCGGGCCGTGCTCTGCGCCGTTGATATCCAGAAGGCGCTCGACCGCTGGCGGCGGGATGGTGACCGCGATGGCCTCGCCCTGCGCATCGGCCTCCACACGGGCGAGGTGATCCGCGAGCAGGAGGACCTCTTCGGAGCCGCGGTCAATTTCGCGGCACGCGTCTCATCGCAGGCTGGCGCGGGCGAAGTGGTCCTTTCGGAGACGACGAAGTCACTCCTCGGCTCGGCTTCGGAGATCGTTCTCGACGATCGCGGCGAGACCGAACTCAAAGGCTTCCCCGGCATGTGGCGGCTGTTTGGCGTGCGCTGGGAACCCGAGGCGGATGAAGAACCCGCGACCACTTCGGGTCTGACCCCGTACGTTGGCCGTGTCGCGGAGCGCGCCAGCATCGTCGAAGCGCTGGCGAAGGCGAAACAGGGCAAGGGCAACATCGTCTTCCTCGGCGGCGAGCCCGGCATCGGCAAGACGCGCCTGGCGAGCGAGGCGATGGCGGAGGCCCGCGGCCTCGGCTTCTTCACGGTCATCGGCCGCTGCTATGAAACGGAAGGGACGCCGCCCTTCGTACCGTTCGTCGAGGCCTTCGACTACAGCTTCCGGGTCACCCCGAAGGAGAGGCTGCGGGCGCTGCTGGGCGACGAAGGACCGGAGATAGCGCGCATTGCGCCCCGCCTGCGCACGATCTTCCCGGACCTGCCGCCACCCGCTGACCTGCCGCCCGAACAGGCCCGCCACTACCTCTTCAGCTGCATCGGAGACTACCTGGCGCGGGCGACGCAGGCGCGGCCTCTGCTCCTCGTCCTCGACGACCTCCACTGGGCGGACGATTCCACCCTGTTGCTGTTCGAACACATCGCCGGCCGCTTGCGTGAGATGCCGTTGCTCATCATCGGGACCTACCGCGACACCGACCTCGACGTGCACCGCCCCTTCGCGCGCACGCTCGACCGCCTTTCGCGGCAGGGAGACGTGCGGCGTCTTTCGATTGGCCGGTTCGACCGCGACGGAG
>JANMTH010000521.1:0-4125 GCA_031390305.1 Thermoflexaceae bacterium | reverse complement strand
GAGGCTGTCCGGAAGCACACCGACCTGCCCGTTTCCCGCAGCTACCTCTACGAGATGGACCCCACACTGTTCGGCGAGCCCGCCATGATCCTCGAACGGATGCCGGGCAGCGGCCAGACCTCGTTGCTCTTCAACGGCGGCCCCCAAGTCCACCAGGCCGACGACGTCATCCGTCACCTCTGCGAAGTCATGGTCGGCCTCCACACCGCCGACGTGGACAGGCTGAACGCCGGTGGCACGCTCAGCGACCCTCGGAGCGTCGGCGTCGATATCTCGTCGTGGGACCGCTATATGGAGACGACGTTCGAGTACTACATCAAGGCCTACGAGGCCATGAATTTCGACCCTTCGATGTTCGTCTGCATGGATTCGTTTCTCACCCTCCGCCGCAAGAAGCCCCGGCCCCTGCCGCTTTCGCTCGTCCACGGCGACTTCAACCCGGCGAACTTCCTCTACGAGAACGGCCGCGTGACGGCCCTTATCGACTGGGAGAACAGCCGGGTCGGCGATCCGCGCGAAGACCTCGGCTGGATGAAGACGATGGACCTCTTGAGCAACACGAACGTGATGGACCACCCGAAAGACGAGGGCGGCTTCCTCGCTTACTACAACAGGCTCACCGGTTGGGCGATCACCGAAGAAGAGATCGACTACTTCAGCTTGATGGGCACGGCCAACATCGCCGTCGAAGTCGTGGCGGCGGTAAAACGCCGGGTCGATAAGGAGCATGTCCAGCTCCTCCACCTCTACATCCTTCAACCGGTCGTCGCCAACCTTTCCAACTTCGGGCGCATGCTCCACTACCCGGGGGTCTCCTGATGCTTACCGCACCTTCGCTCGACGAGCTGCTCGAGGGCGTGATTATCGGTCTCCAGAACGAGATCATGCCCGCCCTGACGAACCCCAAGGACCAGGCGACCGCTGGCATGATGCAGGCCGTCATCCAGCAGGTCCGCCAGACGCTCGGCGTCTTCGACCAGTACCTGGCCGAAGAACACAACGGCATGACGGAGACGCTGCGGAAGGTCGCGGCGACTATCGGCGGGACGCCGGGGCCAGAAGCGGAGGCGATTCGCGCTCGCGCGGCCACCCTCGGCACGCGCCCGAACCTGCCCATACCCCTCGCCCGGGCAGATGTCGCGGCCGCCCACAAGGAGCTCGGCGACGCCCTCGTGGCGACGCTGACCGACCTCGACGCCCTCCAGCGCTCGGGCAACGAAGCCGCGGACGCCGCCCTCGACGTGCTCCGCGCGCACTGGGGCCCCCGCTACAAGCGGGACGTGGAGACCATCCTCGTCGGCGCCGGGATGATCGGCCGGGGGTAGAGTTCCGAGTTCTGAGTGCTGAGTGCTGAGTGCTGAAGACGCTACCTTCATCGCTCTTCGCTCATCACTCATCCCTCGTCCCTCCCCTATACTCCCCGCCATGTCGAACACCGCTCCCGCCTTCTCCCTCCGTGACGCCGCCGGCGTCGAGCACCGCTTCCCGACGGGCCGCCACACGCTGCTCGTGTTCGCCAAGGAGGACTGCGCCACCTGCGTCCTCTCCGCTCCGCTGATCGATGCCGCCGGGGCTGCCTTCGGCGGCGCGATGGACACCTGGGTGATCACCCAGGACGAGAACGGGCCGGGAGTCTTCGGCGCACGGATCGCTTCGGGCATGCCAGTCCTCGATGACTCCGCCCTCAAGGTCTCCTACGCCTACGATCTCGACACCGTCCCCACCGTCATCCTGGCCGGGCCGGACGGGGAGAAGCTCGAAGAGTTCATCGGCTTCGGCAAGGCCGACTGGCAGGCCCTCTACGAGCGGTTGATCACCGTCACCCTCGCGCCTGCCCCGGTCGTTCCCTGGGCCGCCTACCCCGAATCACGGCCCGGCTGCGGCTCGAAATCGGTCGAACCGGGCATCGCCGAGCGGCTTGCCGCCGAGGCCGAGGGCAACCCCCTCCGCGCCCGCCGGCTCGAGATCGGCGACGGCGACGACATCTTCGAGTTCATGTTCGATCAGGGCCTCACCGACGGGCTCCCCGTCGTCCCACCCACACCCGAGCGCGTCATCCGCATGCTCGGGGGCACGAAGCGCGACCCGCAATCGCTGATCGGCATCTGCCCCCCGAACATGGCCCCGCTCACCGTCGAGAAGGCGGCGATCAACGCCGTCATGGCCGGCTGCAAGCCGGAGTACTTCCCGGTCGTGATCGCCGCGCTCGAAGCGGTCCTGGACGAGCAGTTCAACATCCACGGCGTCCTCGCCACCACCCACTTCCCCACCCCCGTGATCATCGTCAACGGCCCCATCCGCGAACGGATCGGCATGAACATGAAGATGAACGTCTTCGGGCAGGGTAACCGCGCCAACGCGACCATCGGCCGCGCCGTCCAGCTCGTCGTTCGCAACGTCGGCGGCGGCCGCCCGGGCGAAGTCGACCGCTGTGCGATGGGCCACCCCGGCAAGTTCACCTTCTGCTTCCCCGAATGGGAAGAGCGCAGCAACTGGGAGCCGCTCCACGTCGAACGCGGCTTCCAGCGCTCCGACAGCACGGTCACGCTCTACGCCGGTGGCTCGCCGACGCCAATCGTCGACCAGCTCTCCCGCGACGCCCATTCGCTCGCCACGAGCTACGGCATCGCCCTCCGCGCTATCAGCCACCCCAAGCAGTTCGGCTACGGCGAAATCGTCGTCGCCGTTTCGCCCGAACACGTCGATACCTTCGCCAAGGATGGCTGGACGAAGGACCAGGTCCGGGCACGCATTCAGGAAGCGTCGGCGCGGCCCGTCCGCGAACTGATCCGGGACAACGACTGCGCCGAAGGCATCCCCCAGGAGACCGCCGAACGTCTCGGCCTGGATACGATGCTTCCCAAGTTCCGCGACCCCAAGAGCATCACCCTCGTCGTCGCTGGCGGCGAAGCGGGGAAGTGGGGCGCCTACCTCTGCGGCTGGGTGAGCGGGCCGATGGGGAGCATTATGACGACCAGGCGGATCGAAGACTGACGCCCACCGGAGGCAACCATGGCAGTCCACTACGAAACGGAAGGCTCCATCGCCGTCGTCACCATCGACCGGCCGGAGGCGCGGAACGCCATCAACGCTGAGACGGCCAGCCTGCTGTACGCCGCCTTCAAGCGCTTCGAGGCGGACGATTCGCTGAGCGTCGCCATCCTCACGGGCGCGAGCGGGCACTTCTGCGCGGGCTACGACCTCAAGGAGGCCGCTGGCGTAACGCCCGGCGGCCAGCGCGAACGCCAGCCAGACGAAGGCCCCGTCGGCCCGACGCACCTCCTCCTGGGCAAGCCGGTGATCGCCGCCGTCGAAGGCTTCGCCGTCGCGGGCGGGCTCGAACTCGCCCTCTGGTGCGACCTGCGCGTCGCCGCGGCCGACGCCGGCTTCGGCGTCTACTGCCGGCGCTGGGGCGTGCCCCTGATCGACGGCGGCACCATCCGCCTGCCCCGCCTGGTCGGACAGAGCCACGCGATGGACCTCATCCTCACGGGCCGCGGCGTCTCGGGAGAGGAAGCGCGGATGATGGGCCTCGCCAACCGCATCGTGCCCAGCGGTGAAGCCCTGGCGGCGGCCAAGGAACTCGCCCGCGAACTCGCCGCCTTCCCCCAGCGCTGTCTCCGCGCCGACCGGCGCTCCGCCTATGAACAGTGGAGCATGGACCTGCCGGCCGCCCTCCAGAACGAGGCCGCGGGTGGCCGCGAAGTCATGCGTTCGGGCGAAACACGCGAAGGCGCGGCCCGCTTCGCCGCTGGCGCCGGCCGCCACGGAAGCTTCGCGCGCTGAGCCGGCCGCGCGTGCACCCCGCACACGTCACCCCGTCGGCAGACGGAACCGCCCCGCCGCGTCGGCGTGCAGCGTCTGCACATCGATCACCGCATCCACCGGGAGCGGCCCGTAGATGTGCGGGAACAGCTCGTCCCCGCCCTCCATGCTCTCCACCCGGATCTCCGCGGTCACCCGTTCCGGGTCGATGGCGAGGAGTAGTACGGTCGCCACGCCCGCATAGACGAAGTCCGCGACCCGCTCCACCTGTTCAAGGTACGAGCAGTGGATGAACCCAACTTCGCCGAGCGTCTTCCCGCGGGTCGACCAGCGGTACTCGCCCCCGGCCTCTGCCTCGGC
>JANMTH010000510.1:0-8363 GCA_031390305.1 Thermoflexaceae bacterium | reverse complement strand
GTCGCGCCGCCTTTGAGGTTGCCGCTGTTAAAGGCGCCGCCGTTCGCCGTCACGGTGTGGCCGCGGCCGTCGTTATTGTTCCAGGTAACGGTGCTTCCCGGAGAAACCGTGACCGTACGCGGCGTGAACGCGCCGCCGGCGAGGTTCACGGTGACGTTCTGGGGCGGCGCGGGTGGCGGCGGCGGAGCTGGCGGTGAGTTGCCACCCCCGCCCGGTGGCGGTGGCGGTGGCGGTGGTGGCGCGGGAGCGTTGGAGACGATGACGGTCCCGTGGTAGCTCGTGTTCTGCGGGTTTCGGCCATCGCGATAGCTGTAGGAACCGGCGCCGTTCAACGTCACCGTGAACGTCTCGCCACTGTCGAGGTTGCCGCTGTCGAAACTCGACGGTCCGGAAGTGCTCTGGATGCGGTGCCGCCCGCCGTTGGCGTTCGTCCACGTGACGGTTGTCCCGGGCGCCACGGTGAGCGTGAGTGGGTTGAGCGTCGAAGTGATAGAGATGGTCGCCGTCGCCGCGGAGGCCCTAAAAGTGAAGGGGAGCGCGGCGCCGAGGAAGATCAGGCCCATGATCAGCACGACGAAAAAGCGGAGACGGTTGGTCCTTCCGCGAGCCAGGAAAACGATCACGATGATACCCCCGGGTTGTGTGCGAACTGTGTCGTCATGGGCATCGGCTGACCGTCACGTCCGCCAATGGGACTGTCACGACGCGGGCCAAGATCAAGGGTCATCCGCACGGATCTGGGCCGGCTTGCGGTGCTGAGGCTCCAGCGGATGGGCCTTGTGCGAGGGCGCCATCCAGGTCAGGCGCAGTCTGTGCGCCGAAAACGAGCGCCTCCGCCCTGGCTGCCGCGCTCGCGAATCGTACCACCGGAGAGCTGAGCGCCATCCGAGCTCCTCGAGCCCGCCACGGGCCGAATCCTAGAGTGGCATTGGATCCGTGCGTCCCGATGTGGGTAAACCCACTGCAAACTCTCCGGCGGCCTGCCCTAAGTACGGGCGAGGGACCCCTAAGGGAAGTTCCGAAGTGGTGAGCCAATCGATGACTGCTCCAACGATTTCGGCGATACCACGGCGTTGTGTGCGAACGCTGTCGGTATGGGCATCGGCTGACTGTCACCGTCCGCACACGGGACTCACGGGTCACCCGAACGGATCTGGGCCCGTTCGCGCGAAGGCTTGATCCTGCGCGGTCGGGCTCGCCGGCCGATGATCGACTACATAAGGCGGTTCAGGGCGCTGCCCGCGGCCGGAAGGAAGGTTGGTACGCGATGTCGAACACTCAACCCGCCCGCGTGGCCGGAGTCCGCCATCTTCGCGAGCTACCCCGGCCGGGCGCCGCTTCCCGCGGAAACCAACTCTTCGAAACGCTTCAGGACGCGCTCCCGATCGATACGGTCGTCGGAAACGAGACGTTGAGGACGGTCGTCGAGGCGATCACCGCCTCGCCGTGGGCGGTTCACCCCGATCGGGTAGTGTTGGACTCGGAGCTGAGCGACCTTCATAGCTCACGCGAGTTCATCCAGCTTCTGCGCAGCAAGAACGTGAACGTCGCCCGCGTGAGACGGGCGATGCAGTACGAACACGAACTCGAATGCCTGCAAGTAGAACTCGTGAAGCTGCAACAGTGGGTGCAGGGCAGCGGCAAGCGGCTCGCTATCCTCTTCGAAGGCCGCGACGCCGCGGGCAAGGGCGGCACTATCCGCCGCTTCATCGAGCATATGAACCCGCGGGCGATACGTGTCGTGGCGTTGCCCAAGCCCACCGACGACGAGTCCGGCCAGTGGTATTTTCAGCGCTACATGCGCCAGCTCCCGAACAAGGGCGAAATCGTCTTCTTCGATCGCTCCTGGTACAACCGGGCGGTCGTCGAACCGGTCAACGGCTTTTGCACGGCTGAACAGTACGAGCGATTCATGCGCCAGGTGCCGGAGTTCGAACACATGTTGGTCGAAGACGGCGTCGAGGTCGTGAAGTTCTGGTTCTCCATTTCGAAGGAGGTCCAGGCGGCGCGTTTCGACTCGCGACGCGACAATCCGCTCAAACAATGGAAGCTCAGCCCGATCGACGAACGCGGCCAGGAGCTCTGGGAGAGCTACACTCGCTACAAAGAGCGAATGTTCAGCCAGACGCACACGAGCTTCAGCCCCTGGATCATCGTCAAGGCCAACGACAAGCGTGCGGCGCGCGTCGAGAGCATTCGCCACGTGCTTTCGATGTTCGACTACGAAGGCAAGGATCGATCACGCGTGTCCGTTATCCCCGACCCGGATGTCGTGGGCCGCTTCCATCGGTCAGCGATCAGGATCGACTGACGCGCGGCCCTGACCGGCGCCGTCTGCACCGCCGTGCACGCTACGGAGGTTGCGCCGCGCGTCTCGCGTACGTCCCCAGTCTCGTCAGTGGTGGGCAGACCGGTCACCGCGCTAGAATGTGGCTGCGCGGAGGGCCGATGCACGAGATCACGATCGAATGGCCAGCTGAGGCCAACGAGCAGGGTCGGCCGATGCGTTGGTTCGGGAGTTGGCTCGTCGGCGGCAAGGGCGGTGAAGGCCGCTGGTTCTACAGCGGCACGGGCGGCGGCGCCGAAAGCTACGTCGTCCCGGCGGAAGCGACTGGCGTGCGCATCCGGCGTTGGCCGAGCGACGGCCTCGACGCCGAGTACGCCGATATCCTCAACGTTCCGCCCGCCATGCGCGTCTCGGCGGACGCGCTCGATTTCGATGTCCGCCAGCCGTTCAGCCTGCTCCCGGAAGAGTTCCATTAGCACGACAGCGCCGAAGGAGGCCCACTCATGACGACCCTCGAGTCCAGCAGCGTCCCCAAGACCTCGCCCCTCGAACGAAGCATCCAGTTCAACTCGCACCGCTACCGCAGCCCCGGACACGATGGCTGGGAGCGTGTCGCCACGCCGGGCGCGCCGAACAAGTTCCTGATGGTCTCGGCCGACTGCCACGTGAACGAGCCGCCGAACCTCTGGGTCGAACGGATCGAAGAGTCGTACCGAAGCCGCCTGCCGCGCATCGAAGTCGATGCCCAGGGGGTGAAGTGGTCGGTCGTCGAGGGCTACCACCCGATCAAGATTCGCGACCTGAAGATGGAGGGCGAGGACCTCGAGCGGGCCAAGGTGGGCAAAAGCGACCCGGAGGAGCGGCTGAAGGACCACGCCCGCGACGGGATCGAGGCCGAGGTCATCTTCCCCAACCGCGGGCTGCAGATGTGGGCCACGCCCGACCCGCAATTCGCACAGGCGATGTGCCGCGTCTACAACTCGTGGGCGTGGGAGGTCTTTGGCGCCTACTACGACCGGCTTTCACCACTCGCCTGCATCGCCACCGGCGACATCGACGGCGCTATCGCCGAAGTGACACGGACAGCCAGGCTCGGCTTCCGCGGGCTGAGCCTGCCCTGCAAGCCCACCTGGGGCTCCGGAAAGTCCGAAGACCCGAACTACAACGACCCCGAGTTCGACCGCCTCTGGGCCTGCATCGAAGAGACGGGCATGCCGATGACTTTCCACGTCTCGACGGGGAAGGATCCGCGCGGGGCGAAGGGGGCGGGCGGGGCGGTGATCAACTACGTCGTCCATTCGCTCGCGCCGACGGCCGAGCCGATCGTGATTCTGTGTTCATCCGGGATTCTCGACCGTTTCCCTGGCCTGAAGTTCGCGAGCATCGAAGCCGGCATCGGCTGGGTGCCCTGGATGCTCCGCGCGATGGATGAGGCGTATGAGCACCACCACTTCTGGGTGTTCCCGAAGCTGAAGATGCTGCCCAGCGAATACTACCGCCTCCACGGCGCGGCCTCGTTCCAGGAAGACCCTCCGGGTATGGATCTGATGCGCGAGGCCGGCCTCGGCGAGAACTTCATGTGGGCGAACGACTACCCGCACCACGAAGGTAGCTGGCCGCACAGCGAGCAGGCAATCGAACGCCACATGGGCAAGCTGAATGACGAAGAGCGGGCCAAGGTGCTCGGCCTGAACGCCGCCCGCTTCTTCAACTTCGATGTGGAGAAGCTGCTCAGCTACCGGGCCCGGTAACGCGGAGATGCCAGACCGGCAAACTCGTAGGCAGGGTGGGAACCGATGACGCTGGATGGCATACTGAACGGCATGGCATCGCTCACCCTGGACGATATCCCTTCCGACCTCCTGACGCGCTTAACCGCGCGCGCCCGCTGCGAAGGCCGCAGCGCCAGCGCCGAAGCGCTCCAGATTCTGGAGCGGGCGATGCGGGACTACCGCACCCCAGAAGAGCGGGCGGAGACGAGCCGCATCTGGGCGGAGTTGGCGGTGGGCGCCGAGGGCCTCTTCGAATGGGACGTGGACGCGATTTACGCTGCCCGGACGTATGGACGTGATGTCCAGCTGTGAGAGTGTTGGACACGGACACAGGAGTGGAGGTCTTGCGCGGCAATGTCCGTGCCCGCGCTCGCCAGCGCGAGACCAACGACACGCTCGCCACCACCACTATCTCCGCCGCGGAGCTCTACTACGGCGCGGCGAAGGCTCGCGATCCGATTGTTGAGCGTGACCGGGTTGGAGTTTACCTGCGTTCCATCCGCATGCTCACACTGGATACCGAAGCTGCCCGCATCTTCGGTGATACGAAGGCCCTCCTCGAGCGCGAGGGACAGCGCCTCCCAGACGCCGACCTCCTGATCGCCTCGATCTGCCTGGCCCACGGTGCCACCCTTGTGACCGGGAACCGCCGCCACTTAGACCGCATCCCCGGCCTCTCGATCGAGGACTGGATCCACGGCTGACCTCCCCGCGTCGGTCCGTTACCGCGTCCGCGTCCCGTCCCAGCTGTCCCAATACGTGACCTCTTCGACCGGCTTTCGGCGCGTCGGGCCGAACTTCCCGTCGGGGTAGCCAAGAGGAATGAGCGCCACTGGCTTCGCCTCCTCTGGCAGGCCGAGGAGCTCGCGGAGCGTCGAGTCGATGCCGGCGTTGAACGTCGTCAGCACAGTCCCCAGGCCGAGGCCCCGCGCCGCCAGGAGGATGTTCTGGACGGCGGGGTAGATGGACGAGCCGCTGAGAAGTCGGTCCGCCGCGGCCGGAGCGAACAGGCACGGGATGATAAGCACCGGCGCCGTTCCGATGTTTCGCGCTAGCTCCAGCGCTCCCGTGAACATCAAACGCTGGCCTTTGTCCTCGGAGAGCGTGCCGCGTTCGAAGTACGTGCGCATGCCCTCGTTCGATTGAAGGTGGGCCGAAAGCGCCTCGCTGATCTGCCGCCGCTTGCCCGCATCCCGGACGACCAAGAAACGCCACGGCTGGCTGTTCGTCCCGCTCGGAGCCTTCGTGGCGGCCTCGATCACCCGCCAGAGGAGCTCCTCGGGCACGGGGTCGGGCTTGAAGCGGCGGATGGCGCGCTGGCTGTAGATCGCTTCGAAGAGCGAATCGCTGGGTTCGGCGGTGCTGTGTACGTTCACAGGGCGAAGTCCTTTCGGGCGGTTGCGTGACGAATTCTACCGCCGCGGCGCCGTCTCGCGCCGGGAAGCGCAACGCCGCTCACGCGCGTATGATTCGCGGAAGCTACACCACTTCGTCCTGAGGTACCCCAATGTCAGACCGGACCATCCGCGGGAAGACCGCGATCGTCGGCCTCGGCGAAACGCGCTACTACAAGCGCGGCGCGGCCCCCGACCCTGAATTCAAGCTCACGCTCGACGCGATCATCATGGCCGCTGAAGACGCGGGCATCGATGTCCGTGATATCGACGGTTTCGCCTCGTTTTCGAACGACCGGAACGACCCACCACGGCTGATGACCGCGTTGGGGATCAAGCATATCGGCTTCAGCAACATGTTTTGGGGTGGTGGCGGCGGCGGTGGGTCAGGCGCGGTCGCGAATGCGGCGGCGGCCGTGGCGGCGGGCTACTGCGATGTCGCCGTCGCCTACCGGGGGCTCGCCCAGGGCCAATTCGGCCGTTTCGGGCAGGGTGCGCGCGTTGCCCACGCGCCAGGCGCCATGGCCTTCACGGCGCCCTACGGGCTGATGTCGCCGGCCCAGATGTTCGCCATGCGGACGCGCCGCTTCATGCACGAACACGGCATCGAGCAGGAGGCCCTGCGCTCGCTCGCCCTCGCCAGCTACTACCACGCCCAGCGTAACCCGCGCGCCGTGATGTACGGCCGGCCGCTGACAGAGGAGGACTACGACAACTCCCGCTGGATCGTCGAGCCGTTCCACCTCTTCGATTGTTGCCAGGAGAACGACGGCGCGGCGGCCGTGATCATCACTTCGGCCGAGATGGCCAAGGACCTCAAGCGGAAGCCTGCCTACATCCTCGCCGCCGCCCAGGGCACCGACTACCGCCAGGCGGCGACCGCCCATAACGCGCCGGACTACGGGACCTCGAACTTCAAGTCGCTCGCCCCGCGGCTGTACGCGATGGCAGGGGTCGGCCCCGAAGAGGTCGATGTTCTCCAGAGCTACGAGAACTTCACCGGCGGCGTGCTGATGAGCATGGTCGAACACGGCTTCTGCAAGCCCGAGGAGGTCAACGACTTCTTCGATCTGGAGAACTTCAAGTTCGATGGTGGGACGCTGCCCCTGAACACGAGCGGTGGCAACCTTGCCGAGTGCTACATGCACGGGCTCGAGCTGATCACCGAGGCCGTCCGCCAGATTCGCGGCGATTCGCCCTGCCAGGTGGCGGACGTGAACGTCTCGATGGTCACCTCCGGACCGATGGTCCAGCCTGTGAGCGATCTGATTCTCGGCAGGGAGCCAAACCGATGAGTGACCCCTATCCCGCATCTTCCCAGGGGACGGCCTCGGCCGTACCTGTTCCAACCGCGACCGTTGAACGCAAGTACCTGCTGCCGGAGGGGCTGCCACAGCCGGCTCCATATCCCGAAGGCCTGGCCGCGGAGTTCTGGGAGGCGGCCCGGCGGCACGAACTCGTTGTGCAGCACTGCAAGAGCTGTGGGATCCACCAGTGGGGACCGGAGTTCATCTGCTACAAGTGCCATTCCTACGACCTCGACTACGTCCGCGTCTCGGGCCGCGGCCGCGTTTTCAGCTGGGAGCGGCCCTGGTATCCGGTGCACCCGGCGCTACAGAAGGGCGTGCCCTACATCGTCGTCCTGGTCGAACTGCCGGACGCCGACAACGTCCGGATGGTCGGCAATATGGTCGGCGACCCGATGCAGGACGTCGTAATCGGCGGCGAAGTAGTGGCCGTCTTCGAGGACCACGACGACGGCGAGCCGCCGTACACGCTCGTGCAGTGGCGGGTGGTGTGAACGGTTCCCTCCACGTCGTTCGTGTGGCGGCTGAAACCCAGGGCCGCCTCGCCGTCCTCGGGCGCGATGACTGGGGAACCGCCACCGGCCTGTGGACCATGTTCACGACGATCGTCGCGGCGCTGGCGAGGCAAGGGTTGGCCGCGCTCGGCTCCACCGGCCGTCTTCGCGGATCGACCAGCGCCGGGGAGGACGTGTACTCGTACGCAACCGAGTTCTGCTCCTTCGGTATCCTCTACAGGCCGGGCTTTCGGGATGTTAGGATTGTCCATGCATTCCATGTGGACGAAGTGTTCACGGTCGCTGAGTGCGAGCGTGCATACCTCAGGTCCGACCTCCCCGCGATGGAGTGGATTCTGCTCCCAGAGGAGAACTGACGTGAAAGCCTTGCCCTCAGCCGTGAACCGTCAGTACGCAACGGCTGAGGAGTTCCTGGAGGATCTCGCCGCCGAAAATCCCGAGATCGCGCGAGCCTTCGAACTCCACGAGCCCAGCCTCAAGCTCGCCCTGATGCTCGCTGAGATTCAGCGCCTGCCCGCCAACCGTGACCTCTCCGAACTCGACTGGGCCAAGCGGCTTGGCACGGTCCCGTCGCATGTCCGTTACCTAACTTCGGGACTCGGGAACATTACCATCATCGAGCTGGGCGAAATGCTCCGGCGCGCCGGATTCGAACTCCATCTGGCGGCGACGCCGCTCGCCTGTCCGGAGCCTCAAGCCGAACCCGCGGCCGCCACCACATCCTCAGGAGCAAACGCATGACCGAAAACGCCCGGACCTTTGAATCCGAGATCGAACTCCCGGCCTGCGAGATCGCCGAACGGCCCGCGGACGCGCCAGGGCCCGAGCAGATAGCGCCCTTCCTCCTCGGCTGCCATCGCGGCGGCGGCGCCTTGTGCCTGCCCTTGCGTCCGGAGGGGAGAGAGATCGTTGAAGCATTCGTCGCTGCAGAACGGCTCTGCTGCCCCGGCATCGGTTGGAGTGTCGCCGCGATGGGCGGGGGCGTGGCTCTCATCGTCCAGGGGACAGCCGCTGAACTCGACGTCATCGAAGGGCTGCTCAAAGCCTGAACGCCGCTCAGAAGGTTCGGCTGCAAAAGTAATCGCCGA
>JANMTH010000500.1:0-1699 GCA_031390305.1 Thermoflexaceae bacterium | reverse complement strand
CCGGGATGGCGCCCGCCGCGGTGGTGCAGAAATTGCTCGAAAAGAAGGTGATCGCGTCGTCGTCGCCATACAAGGTGTCCTACGCGCGCCTCTCGCCGAGCTTGGTCAACGACGAGCAACAGGTCGACCAAGCGCTGCGTGCAGTCCATTCACTGTCCTAAACAAACGGGGTGAAGCACGACATGCCTATTGGGCAATATGCACGTGTGTCGCTAACTAGCGATTGCTGCCGACGACGGTCAGTCGGATTTCTTGACTTCACGCATCGGTGCCGTGCCGGGCGGTCATTGCGATCAACTGGGAGTGGAAAGTGAGAGGCTATAATGAAAGAGCAATGATTCGATTGTATGCGCTCGTGTTCGTGGCATTCGCACAAGTTGCTGTCGGCGACGAGATCCATCCTGGCTCACCTCTGCGACCTCTTCGACTGGGCATTGTCCATCGCCAGCGGACGGGAGGCGTGGGCGCGACGCGACGCCACTGCCCTGGGAGCAGGAGATCGCGCGCTTTTTCGCCACCCTCAAGGCCTTCGACGATTACCTGGCGTCGGAAGCGCCGCTCTTCGCCAATGTGGAGAAGCTCTTCCAGGGGCCGCCAGCCGGGCGGCATCACCCGGCGCTGACGCCGACGATCTTCGCCCTCGCCATCGGGCCGCCCATCGCGGCCGGCGCTTTCTTGATCTCCCTCGGCTGGAAGCGAGCGCGAGGCTCTCGATGAGCGCGATCCCGGAAAGCCAGCCGACGAGCGCCGCGGGCGATTCGAAGGGGAGCGGCCGGAAGCTGCTCTTAAGGCTCGAGTGCCAGCGGCCGGTCGGCTTTCAGGACTTCGGCGCGGTCACGCGAGTCTACAGCGGGTCGCGAGTCCCCCAAGGTCGTGGTCGCCTACGCGGGCACGTGGGCCATCGGGCGCGCGGTGGGCATCTGGGCCTCCGTCACAGCTTCAGCCAGCACCACTCCTTCGAATAGGGCACACGGCTCATCCGGTAGCCCGACTTCTGCCCGACGACCACGGTGTCGCTCCAGTTGAAGCCCACGCCCCTTTCCGTGTCGTAGAGGCCGGGCTCCTCGGAGAAGCACATGCCGCGCTGCAGCATGGTGTGGTCGCCCAGCGCGATGTAGGGCGGCTGGTGGCCCTCGACGCCGGAGCCGTGCGCGGGACGGTGGTAGACGTACTTCTGCACGCCCTGGGCGACCTGGTACTTGTGGATCTCGTAGGCCACGTGCGAGCAGGTCACGCCCTCCACGGAGAGCTCCACCTGCATGTCGCACGTGCGCTGCGAGACCTCCCAGAGCTTCCGCATGTGCGGATCGAACGCGCCGGAACGGTCCGCGATGATGTACATGCGGTAGTTCTCGCCGCCGTAGCCGCCGATGCGCGCCCCTCCCGCCACCTGGAGCGGCAGGCCGTGGCCGATGCGGTTGAAGTACGGCTGGTTGGGATGCGGGTACGAAGTGACGGGCCCCACGCGCACGCCGAAGCCGATCTCCGCGGCCACGCCGTGGTGCGCCTGGCCGCCCGCGAGGTCGAGGTCCGCCCACAGGACGTCGTTGATCCACATCTCGGTGGCCTTGGCCACCTCGTAATCGGTGACGTCGGTGCCGTGGGTGAGGATGTAGTCGCGCGCAAAGGCGTGGGCGCGGTCGAAGTAGACGTAGGCGAGGCGCCAGAGCGCCAGCTCCTCGGGCGTCTTGACCTGGCG
>JANMTH010000482.1:0-5259 GCA_031390305.1 Thermoflexaceae bacterium | reverse complement strand
ACCTCGGTGGCGATCGTTGGCGCCGTCGCCAGCGTTGCCGCCAGCTTCGCCTCCGAGGTGACGTACACGCCGCGGTCATCGACGCTGAGGTAGCGCGCCGTGAGGATGCCCAGAAGCATCCAAAAGAACATGCCGGAGATGCGGTAGAGACCGGCGAAGAGGCTCCCACGGGCGAGGTCCATCAGCGTCCCTGCCCCTCTCGCGGATCGACCCGTCCGCGCGCCCGGGCGAACACCGCTCCCGCCGGCACGTCGCGCGTGACGACGGCGCCGGCGCCGACAACGGCTTCGGCGCCAATGGTCACGCCGTGGAGGATGATCGCCCCCGTACCGATAAACGCGCCGGCGCCGATGGTCACGGGGCCGGTCTCGCGAGGGCGGCGCTCGATGAGCGGGCCTCGGCCGACATCGAGGTGGGTGATCAGGCAGGCCCGCATGCTGATAGTCGCGCCATCCTCGATCGTGACCCGCTCGGCAAGGTCGATGAAGACCTCGCTGCCGACATGCGTCCGCGCGCCGATCGTGAGGTTGGCGAGGTTCTCGCGGGCGTTCACGAGGCAGATAGGCCCGACAATCGTGACGTCATCATCAACACTGGCGCCGAACTGGCGGAGGACCTCGGCGTGGCCGGAACGCAGCCGGCGAAGCTCCGCCTTGATACCGTCGATGTCTTCGCGCAGGCGGATCCACTCAAGGCGCAGCCGCGTGACCTGCCTGAAAGCCCGGTTCACCGGCCGGCCGAAGGGCCGCACAGCATCCCGGAGCCTCGCCTGTCCGCTAGGCATCGAAACGGACCTCGTTCAACTCCGCCCAGCGGATCAGGTTCACCCAGCGCCAGATGCTCGAATCGAAGCTCTTGCGGCCGCTGAGGACGTCCGTCCAGACGGTCCGCATGCCGACGCGGTCGAGCGCCGGGACGGCCGAGGCCGGCTGGCTGCTGATCGTCTGGCCGACCCAGGCCTGGAGCGCCGTCATCCAGGCGCGTTCTGGCGTTTCGAAGCCGATCTTGTCGCGCCTGTCGAGGACGCCATCGGGCACGATCCCGCGCATCGCCTTGCGGAAGACGGCTTTCGAAGTGCCATCGCGGGCGATCAGGTAGCTATCCGGCAGGGAGAGGCAGAACTGCACGAGCTGGGGCGTGAGGAACGGCACGCGGCTTTCGACGGAGTGAGCCATGGAGTTCCGGTCTTCGTAACGGAGCAGGCTGGGAAGCGAAGTCTTCTCTACGCTCGCCCGCAGCGCTCCCTTGAAGACGTTGCGGGCACGGGGAAGGGGCACGGCCGCCGTGCTCACGTTCCGGTCTTCGAACCAGTGGGCGTTCATCCACTTCGGGACAAGGTCGGCACCGACGAGGCGCCGCGCGAAAGCGTGCATTTGCGTCGGGAGGATGAATCCGCCCGCCTGATAGAGCATCCGCATCGAGGGTGTATCGGCCAGGTGGCGCGCGCTCTGGGCGAGCGAAATCGCCTCGCCCCAGCGCCCACGCCGGATGCACGAAGCCAGACGCGCGGCGGCGTAGTGCGAATAGCCGCCGAGGATCTCGTCCGCGCCCTGTCCATCGAGCGTCACCTTGATCCCGGTCTCCCGAGCGAGCCGGAAGACGCGGCTCTGGGCGTACACGCTCGTGCTCCGGAACGGTTCATCCTGGTTGGCGATCAGTTCGTCGAGGTCGGCCAGCAGCTCCTGGGGAGTCGGCTTCACCTTGTGGACCTGCACCCCGGCGCGCGCGCCGACGAGATCTATCCACGATTCCTCGGTGATCTCCGGGCCTTCGGCAATGTAGCTGAAGCAATGAATATCGAGCTTCGCCCCCATCAGATGGCGCATGCTCGTGACGACAGCCGAGGAATCGATCCCGCCGGAGAACGCCGCTCCGATGGGGACATCGCTCCGGAGGTGGAGACGGATGTTCTCGAGAAACATATCCCGGAGCTTCGCCGCCGCCTCTTCGAAGGAGAGGTCGGTCCGCAGCGCCGGTTCCAGCGACCAGTAGCGGATCGGCCGGAAGGGCTGGCCGGGGCGGTCGAGGTCGATAACAGCGTAGTGCGCTGGCGGCAGCTGGCGAACCGAGGAGATCAGCGTCTGGTCCTCGTGGTCCGTCAGGCCGAAGCGGAGATAGTGGTAGAGCGGCTGGGGGTTTATCTGCCGTTGCAGGCCAGGCAGGCCCAGCAGCGCCTTTATCTCCGAGGCGAAAGCCAGGCCGCCGCGCCACGAAGCGTAGTAGAGCGGCTTGATCCCGAAGAAGTCCCGCACCAGCGTGAGCTTTCGGTCCCTGGTATCGAGGAAGGCGAAGGCGAACATCCCGACGAAGCGCGAGAGCGCGGGGGGCCCCCAGGTCGCCATCGCGGCCAGCACTACTTCTGTATCGGAGCGCGAGTGGAACGCCCAGCCAAGCTCTTCCAGCTCGGCGCGCAGCTCGACGTAGTTGTAGACCTCGCCGTTGTAGACCATGTGGTAGCGCCCATCGGCCGAGGACATCGGCTGCCAGCCGTCCTCTGTCAGGTCGATAATCGCGAGCCGGCGGCTGACGAGAATCGCCTCTCCCGGGGGTGCTTCCTCTCCGATGTGGCCGGTGCGCACCTCAGCGCCGCTCATGCTCAGCCAGCCGCGGTCATCCGGTCCACGGTGATGCAGGCAACGCATCATCTCGGCGAGGATAGCGGTGTCCACCCGGCGGCCGGGCGGGAGGACGATTCCGGAGATACCACACATCAGGCATCCCTCGTGGATGCGGCCAAAAGGCGGCGGGCGCCGTGCGCGCAGGGGTCATCGCCTATCGTCCCGGAAATAATGGCCACGCTCAAACACTATCGTATCCCCGGAATGGGCGCGAACGGGCGAAAGCCGATTGACGCCAGCCGGGCGCGCTCGCAGTATGCGCCCAATCGACCGGATTACGGACCGGTCCCCAGGAGGCCACGATGATCTCAGACCTACAGACGCGGCTCGCCGGCAGCCTCAGGGCGGCCCTCGCACAGCCCGAAGCAGGCCACGCGAAACCCATTCCGGCCGTACTCGTCGGAGCGGCGGGCGCTGTCCTGCTCGGGATCGGGGCCGCGAACGATACCGGCTGGCTGGCCATCGCCGGTGGCATCGCGGCCGGAGTCGGGATGATGGCGACGCTGGTCTCGCACCACGTCGGTGTCGAGTACGAGTTCTATGAGCGGCTGGACGCGCTCGAGAAGAAGAAGGACGCGTAGCTGTTAGCCGCTAGCCGCTAGCTGTTAGTGACGCCCGCGGGCGTCCGGCGGAGCGGCACGCTTACTAATAGCTAGAAGCTAATAGCTAGAAGCCAAAAGCTGTACGCTCGTTCCTATGGGCCGGCGAAAGAACCGCAAGCAGGAACGTCGACAGCGCACGGGCACCGCGCGCGAACGCGGCTACGACCTGGCCGCTCCCGTGCTCCGCTACGACCCGCCCGTGGCCGTCCGTTCCGGCTCGACATACGGCGACGACTGGGGCATCGCCGAATACGGCCGGGGCATCGTTCCGAAGAAGGCCTGCGGCGGATGCCGCGAGTTCATCGAAGACCAGGAGGGCGGCCGGGGCACCTGCCTCCACCCCGGAAGCGGCATCCTTTCGCCCTGGACGGACACCCCGGCATGCGATTTTCATCACGCGCGACGGTAGCGGGATCAGGGTTTTCCCTACAAGATATTGATCAGTTGCATAGGCGGCTACCAGATCTGGTTGCGCATATCCGGAAGGTTGGGGTAAATTCCGAAAGACGCTTAGACGCCTTAGCAGTTCTGTGAGGAGCCTCCCGTGCGCTGTCCCTACTGTCACTTCCGCGATTCTCGCGTCACCGATAGCCGGGCGAACGACGACGGGATTCGCCGCCGCCGCCAATGCATCGCCTGCGGCGAACGGTTCACAACCATGGAGGTGACACAGCTTTCGACCGTCCAGGTCGTGAAACGAGACGGCCGCCGCGAAGACTTCATCCGCGACAAGCTCCTCGGCGGCCTGCGCAAGGCCTGCAGCAAGCGGAACGTCTCCGTCGCCCAGATCGAGTACATGGTTGCCGAGATCGAAGCCCGGATCACCGCCGACGGCCGGCCCGAGGTGTCCTCGACGGTGATCGGCGAACTGGCGATGGATGCGCTCAAGGGCCTCGACCACATCGCCTACATCCGCTTCGCCTCCGTCTACCGGCCGTTTACGGATATCGAGTCGCTCAAGCAGGCCGTGCTCGCTCTCGAAACGCCGGCCTCCCCGCCCGACCCCTCCACCCTACAGCTCGCGCTGCCTTCCGCTGGCGCGGCCCCGGACGACCTCCAGAAGGCGCGGCTGTTCAAGGACATGAGCGCCCGCACCGCCGCCCTCGCCGAGGTGGTGCGATGACGCAACGGATCTGGGAGCTGCACGCCAGCCTCCTGAACGGCGCAATCCGCAGTACGCCCGAGGGAGACGCCGAGATCGACGGCCTGATTCTTTCGGAGAAGGCGTATCTCCTCGCGATGCGGGACTTCCGTCCCCACCAAATCGTCGAGCTTGTGAAGCGTGAGGGGGCGCCGAAGGCCGCAGCGACGCTGATCGCGCACTACGGCAGGACGATCGATTCGCCCCAAGGCCGCCACCTCGTCGCCACCCGCGGCCAGGCGCCGACGCCGATCGTCCGCCGCAGCGACGAAGTTCCCGAATCGGGGGCGCATTGACCCCACCAAAACGTCAGTAGCTGACCGAACATCCGTTCTGGTATACTCTTCATCCGGCCGTTTCTTCACCCACACAACACGGAGCACATCATGGTCACCACCACCCCCAGCGATCTCGACACCACGCCCGGCGGCTTCGAACCCAGTCCCCTCAGCGAAAACGCGATGGTGGTGATGGAACGCCGGATCATGGCCCGGAACGACCAGGGCGACGCCATCGAGACGGCCGATGAGTGCTTCTGGCGGGTGGCGCGCAACCTCGCCGAGGCGGAGTTCCGCTTCGGCGGCACCGAAGGTGACCGGGCGGCCGCCGAGCGGACCTTCTACGAGACCATCTCCTCGCTCGATTTCCTCCCGAATTCGCCGACCCTGGTGAACGCCGGACGCGAGCTCCAGCAGCTCTCGGCCTGCTTCGTCCTCCCCGTGGAAGACTCGATCGAGGGTATCTTCGAGACGATCAAGCACACCGCGATCATTCACAAATCGGGCGGCGGCACGGGCTTCGCCTTTTCCCGGCTGCGGCCAGCGAACGACCGCGTGCAGAGCACGATGGGCGTCGCCAGCGGCCCCGTCTCCTTCATGAAGGTCTTCGACGCCGCCAC
>JANMTH010000797.1:0-4447 GCA_031390305.1 Thermoflexaceae bacterium | reverse complement strand
CTTGTCGGCGCGAAACTTTCGGATCGTGATCGTCGGCGCCATCGGCGAGGCTGGCGGGATTGTGATGTTTACGCGGGAGCCATAGGGGAGGCGCGCGTCTACCATCGGGCTGGATTAGTCGATGCGGCGGCCGAGCGGGGCGACGATGCGTTCGATGATCCGCATGATGTGCTGCTTATCCCGAAAGCGCGCCGGACTGCGGAAGATCCGCCCGTTCTGCTCGTAGAAGATCTTGTCGAGCTCGTTCACCATCACTTCGCTGACCTGGGGGTCGCGAAGGAGCGGCTCCAGGGGGCCGAGGCCGAGGACTTCGTCGGCCACAGAATCCAGCAGTTCGTCGCGGCTCATCCCGCCGAGCTGAATCCCGTCCTGGGCGATGAGTTCGCGGGCGGCACGGATGACCGCGTCCCGCTGCTGTTCGGGCGGAAGCTTTTCCAGCGAGCCGTGTTCAAGCTCCTCGATGAGGAGCTCGTGGAGGCGGATCCTGGCGGCGTCGGCCGTCGCGTTTCCACGGCCGGCCTCCACGGGCGCCCGGTTTTCGCTCGGGCGCCGTATCGCCTGTGGCGGAGCGGCCGCCTGTTCGGCGGCTTCGGGCGGGCGTTCGGCCCGCAACATCGGGGGGCGTTGCGGGGGTCCGGCGGGCGCGGCCGCGGCGGGCGCTTCGCGTTCATCGCCAATCCCCCAGCGGCCGCGCGCTGGCGCTAGCTGGCCGGAAGGCCGCAGCCGGGGGCCCGCGGCCGGCTCGCCGCCTGGCGCCGCTGGCCCGCTGGCCGTCTCACGGTTCTCGGCCGCCGGCGGCGCCTCGCCAAGCGGAGGTGCGCCCAACCGGCGGCGTGCGTTGGACCAGCCAAAGAGCTGGCCTTCGCCGCCCGCCGCCTTCTTCTGTTCGAACTCGTCAGGCATGGTCCCCTCCTTCTTGGCGCCGCATCTCAGGCGGCCTTACGCAGGAACGGCATGAGCCGCTTGAGCCCACCGCGCTTCGGCGCCTTCGATCGATTGCGTACGCCGGCCAGGGCGCGAGCCATCTCCCGGATCTCCAGCGAAGCGCGGCTGTTCGGCTTCGCCATCACGATCGGGCGCCCCAGTTGGGCCGCCTTCACGACTTCGTTGTCCTGGGGGATTCGCCACCAGAGGGGCGAATCCAGCGTCTGCTCGACATCTTTCTCCCGCACCCCGGTGTCTATCCCGGCACGGTTGAGGACGAGCTTGATCCGTTCCTCGTCGTTCCCGAAGCGCTCGTGGAGCATCTCCAGGGCGAGCACCGTGTCCTTGATGCTCGCCATATCCAGCGTCGTCACGAGGAGGATCATCGTCCCCACTTCGATCGCCGCCGCCACGATTTCGTTGAACGTCCCCGGAGTGTCCAGGATCACGAAGTCGTGCGTCTGGGCGAGGACATCGACTACATCGCGGATGTGGCGGGCGGTGAGGTTCCGCCAATCGCTCGGGCGTGTGGGCGCCGGGAGGATGTGGACGCCGGACTCGTGAACGACCAGGTAGTCCTTCAGAGTAGTCCGATCGACGTTGTCGAGGTTCCGGGCGAGGTCCGCGATCGAGCGATCGACAGGTATGTCCATCGTGATCGCGACGTCGCCGAAGCGGGTGTCCATATCGACGAGCGCGACCGTCTGGTGGGCCTCGGCGGCGAGCGCCACCGCGAGGTTCGAAGAGATCGTCGTTTTGCCGATGCCACCCTTCGCCCCGAACACGGTGATGATCGTGCCCTGGGGAATCGGGTCGGCGAGTTCACCGCGCCGGCGCGCCCCTTCGCGCTCCTTGCGCTCCAGGACCCGCATGACGGACGACTCGACCTCGGCCGGATCGAGCGGCTCCTGAAGATAATCCGAAGCCCCCGAAACCATGGACTGGCGCATGAGCCGGATGTTGGCGTCGCTCGAGAAGACAACGATCGGGAGGTCGGGCATCCCGTCGCTGATCCGCGAAAGCGTCTGGACGGGCCGGACCAGTGGCTCCTCCACGCGCATCAGGATCACGTCGGGACGTACCTGGAAGGCGAGGGTGAAGGCTTCCACGCCGTACCCCGCGCTCCCGACAACGTTGAATCCCAGCATGCTCAGCATCTTCTCGACTTCGGCGCCGCTTTCGCGGTCCGGGTCGATCACAATGACCTGCGGTACCTTTGACATCCTCTTGTCCTCTCCGTCGTTCCCGGCGGCGGCTCACGGGCCGCCGCCTTCAGTCTCTGAATATCGGCCCGTTACTTCTTCTTGGTTGGGAAGAGGTCGTCCAACGACCAGACCACGGACCCGAGCAGTTCGAACGCCGTACCCGTTTCGCCCTTGCGGCGTGGCAGCAGGCGGTACTGTCCGATGTCGTCCTGCATCGCATCGATGAGCGCCACCTTGGCTGCCTGCTCGGGGCTGAGCGCGAGGGTGATGGAGAACGCCTTCTCGAACGTCGCGCCAGTATCCAGCGGCTTCGTTTCGCCGGTGGAGTCTGTCGTCACGGCGGTGGTTGGGGAAGCCGTGGCTCCCGCCGCTGGCGTCACCGAGCTACCGGCCTGGGCCTTGACTGTGATCTTCGGGACCGACTTTACGAGCGTCTGCGAGACCGCCAGGATCTCGATGTCCTGGGCGATGATCCCGGAAAGGACATCGGGACGGCTCTGCCCCGTCAGGGGGTCGAGCTTCTCGAGCGTCGTTATTCCGAGAATGTCTACCCGGTCCCCCGGCTGAGGGAGCCCGGCCGCGATCCAGGCCTCGTGAGGGACCATCACGGAGAGCGCCCGCATTCCGGCGGGAATCTTGAAAGAGAGCGTCGTCTGATTCTCGAAGGTGGTCACCTTCCCCGTCAGGAACTGCTCGCCTTCGAAGATCGGCGTCGTCGCCACCTTGCCGACGATGTCTTCCTTGTTGACGACGAAGCCCGTCACGAGACCGGCGGCGGGGATCGTCTTGGACGTGAACATCCCATCCGTGATTTCCGTGCCCACTTCGATGTTCTGGGTCGCCACCAGCACGGTCTGTGCGCCGGCGCCCGAATTGAGGGCCTTGTCGATGGAGCTTTCGCCCCCACTACGGCTGTTGAGGAACGCGAACATCAGCGCGAAGCTCAAGATACCGAAGACGATTGCCAGCATGAGGACAGCGCGATTCCGGTTTGAACCGGCAGCTACGGTTGCGATTGGTCGTGCCACGTGGATACTCCTCCCCTTGCTTTATCGGCGCACACCGCCCCTACCAACAGGCCACCGGCGCTCGACCGGCGGGTAAAACGAAGCGGCAGGGGTGGCCCTGCCGCTTCGTTCCGCTCGTTCGGAAAAGCTCTGGTTACTGTGTGAGCGCGATGTGCGTTTCGGCGGCGATAGCCCGGAAGGCGTCGTCGAGCTGCGCCGCCGTCGGCGCCTTGTAATAGGTGCCGCCGCCGATCGTCGCGATGTCCTGGAGAATACAATCCAGCACTCCCGACCCAAGGCCGATCGTAAAGACGATGATCTTGGCGTCCTTGGCGGCCTGTGCCTGGGTGTTCGAGTGCGTTATCCCCGTCGAACTCGCCGGGCAGGTTGCCGGCGTCGTCGCGCTCCCCGAGGTACAGGCCGTCCCGGCAGTGCTGTAGGCCGAGGCGTTGGTGCAGTACTGGTTCGGCACACCGTCGGTGAGCAGCACCAGTACCCGCACGGCGTTCGGCCGCTTCCCCGCCCCATCGAGGATGTGACGCCCTACCGCCAGCCCATGGGCGATGTTCGTACCGCCGTTCGGAAAGACGAAGGCCGCCGCCCCACTCCCGTCCAGCTTCGAATTGATCGAGGCGAAGGTGCCCGTCAGCGCCTGCTGGTTGGCCGAGGTGGTTGAGTAGGAAGCCAGGCCGATCTTGTCGTAGGCTCCGTTGAAGAGCGAAACGAAGTATTTCGCGTTGCTGATCATCGAATCGAACGGCATGTGCGGTCCGTCGGTCGTCGTCGAAGCCTGGAACGGGCTCGCCCGGTCGCAGTAGTTCGCCATCCCCGTCGTCGTGATGAAGAACTCGATCCGCGCACCGACGCTGTGGGCCAGCTTCGGGGTTGCGCCGCCGCTGTCGAGGTCCGTCTGGGCGCGGCTCACCGTCAGTTCGTTCGTCGCCGCGTTCAAGGCCGTGATCCTCATCAGCTCCGTGCCGATCCTGATCATGCCCGCCCGTTGTACGCCGCTCCCATCCGGGTCGTAACTCCAGTACCTGTTCGAGCCGCTGTTCGGAAACCATGTGCCGAAGTTCGAACGATTGTTCGTCGCGTTCGTGTCGTTGAAAATCCGGACGTCGTTGAGCTTGATAACGACCCCCGTGTTCGCCGTCGTAGACAGGATTGCGGTCGCCACCGTCGGCCGTGCCCAACCCCCGGCGAGCGCGCCCCTTCCCGGGCCCATCAGCTTGCCCGACGCCTCACCGTCGGCGGGAATGTAGCTGTCGAAGCACATCGACCCTGAAACGTCGAGGACGATGGCGATATCGA
>JANMTH010000448.1:0-1650 GCA_031390305.1 Thermoflexaceae bacterium | reverse complement strand
GACGCCGGTTCCATCGGCCCAGCGGGGGTCGCTATCGCCGAGGACGTCGCGCATGCGCCTGGCGTCCGCTTCTTTGACGGTGATGGATACGGGGTCGGTCCTCACGCCGATCAGGGCACGATGCTCGTCGGTGATAAGGCTCTGTTCTTCTTCTTCGGACACGCTTGCCTCCGGCCGGGAAGCATACCACGAGAGGCGGGCGAAGCGCCGCTGAACCACGAAGACACAAAGGACACGAAGCGCCTTCGCTTCCGCCAGAGACGGGCACCCTGCGCACCCCGCGCGTGGAAGGGATGACGGACCGTACAATGGCCGCATCGGGCGGAACCTTTCGAGGCGACAACGCTATGCAGTTTCAACGCATCGGGATCATCGGTTCGGGGCTCATGGGGAGCGGAATCGCTCAGGTCGCGGCCTACAGCGGCTTCGACGTGACGATCGTCGATATCGACCAGCAACGGGTAGACGCCGGGATCGCTGGAATCCGGCGGCGGCTGGAGCGGGAGGCGGAACGCGGCCGGATCTCGGCTTCCGACGCGGAAGCGGCCATCGGCCGCCTGCATGGCGCGGCCGACCTCGAGTCGCTCGCCTCCGTGCGCGATGTCGACGCGATCATCGAGGCCGTCGTCGAGGACTTCTCCGTGAAGGGGCCGCTCTTCAAGCGGCTGGGGGCCGTTTGCAAGCCGGGCGCCTTGCTCGCGAGCAACACCAGCTCCCTGCCCCTGAGCGATCTTGCGGCGGCCAGCGGCCGGCCGGAACGCGTCATCGGCCTCCACTTCTTCAACCCGCCCTGGGCGCTGAAGCTGGTCGAGATCGTGACGACGGCGAGCACGAGCGACGAGACCCTGGCCGACGCGAGCGTCCTCTGCGAACGCATGGGCCGTGTGCCCGTGCGCGTGAAGGACACGCCCGGCTTCATCGCGAACCGCCTGCTCGTGCCGTTCATCTTCGACGGCATCCATCTGTTGGATAGCGGCGTGGCGACGGCTGAGGACATCGATAACGCCTGCAAAGTGGGCCTGAACCATACGATGGGCCCCCTGGCGACGGCGGACCTCATCGGGCTCGACACGCTCCAGCTGATCGCCGAGAGCATGTTCGAGGAGTACGGCGAGCCGCGCTTCAAGGCGCCGACGCTGCTCCGCCGGCTCGTTTCGCTCGGGCATCTTGGGCGGAAGACCGGACGCGGCTTCTTCCGGTACGACTAGTGGCGGCGATCGACCCCTGGGACGCGACGCTGGAGGGGGTGACGGCGGCCCTCGGCCGCTTCACGGCCGGTCCTGATGGCGAGGTCCGGGTGGGGTCGTCCGCCGGGTGGAACGTCGCCTTCCAGGCGCACCGCCGGACCGTCTCGATCGCCATCTGGTACGCCGGGGCGGCTCCGGGGCCGCGGCTCGACGACTACCGTCTGGTGCTGCTCTACGGGCTGGATTTCCACCCCGCCCACGACGACCCGCGCACGAACGTGTTGCGCAAGACGCTGACGATCCAGGAGGGCTGGACGTGGGACGAACAGACCCTCCGCGAGGTCGTCCTGGAGACCCTCGGGCTGCTCCGGCATGTGCTCGGCGTGCCGGCCGAACCGCCGATGACGCTGTTCGAAGAGGCGCCACGGGCCGGGCCGGTGCGATCGCTCACGCGGGGGAAGCT
>JANMTH010000435.1:0-5462 GCA_031390305.1 Thermoflexaceae bacterium | reverse complement strand
AGCTTCCCGAAGCCGTGGGCCAGCAGCTCGGCGTCGCCTGGAATCCGGTGGATGGCCGCCCGCGGTTCGGGATGGACCCAGTGCCGCTGGCCGGAGAGCGTGCCGCCGGGCAGCGACCGGGAGGCTTCGATCTCCCTCTCGTCTACTCGCCTGATGGAACGGCACTCGCCGTCCAGGCCTGGGATGGCGAATCGTTCGCTGATCCGGGGGAGATGCGGCTCGCGCTTCTCGTTGGTGACCGCAGAGTCCTCCTTCCGAGCGCTACGAGGTTCGTGGGGTGGTCGCCACGATAGCGCGGCTGGCGGCTTTGGCCGTGCTGGCCATTCTCGGCGTGATGCTCGCCACCCTCCTCCCGGGAGCCGCGGGTGTACGCGCCTGTGGCGAAAATGGGCCCTTCGACTTCGACACGTACGAAGCGGAGCCCTATACGGTGACCTATTCCCGCGCAATCGAGCTGGCGACCGCCGGAAAAGCGGTCAGCGCTTCGCACAGCGTCGCCGGGCAGACGATCAACGTCCTTTACCAGGGGCTGCTGAAGGGCCCACGGGCCTCACGGACTACGGCGTCGAGCACGGCGCTGACCATCCCGCCGACGATCTACAAGTCGATCGTCTGGGCCGAATCGAACTGGGGGAACGGCTCGCTCTCGATCCCGTATGGCGGCGTCGGGCCGGTGCTGCGCTCGTTCGACTGCGGCTACGGCCTCGGCCAGGTGACCACGGGGATGACGAACAACGGCGGCCCGCCGACCGCCCGGCAGGCCCTCATCGGCACGCACTTCCTCTACAACGTCGCGGAAGGCGTTCGCATTCTGGCCGACAAATGGAACAGCGCGCCGAGGTTTCGGCCGATAGCTGGGGAAGGCGACCCCGAGGCGCTGGAGGACTGGTACTACGCTATCTGGAGCTACAACGGCTTCGCCTTCGTGAACCACCCGCTGAACCCGAACCGCGACCCGCTCCGGCCCGCGGTCTTCCCCTGCGGCGATGGCAGCGCCCCGGGGGCGAGCGCCTACGCCGGCCGATTCAACTTCACCTACCCCGAGCTGGTGTACGGCTGCATGCGCTACCCGCCGAAGGTGAAGGGGCAGCCGCTCTGGCAGGCACAGGACTTCGACATGCCGCACATGGAGGTCGAGGCGGTCGCACAGGCGTTCTTGCCCGGGCGGTTCCTTGGCTGCGAAGACGACGGCTTCTCCGGCGGGTGTCCGCTGATGGACTACCCGACGGCCTTCACCATCCCGGCGCCGGACGAGCCCGCGACGCAGTCCGCTGGCGCGGCCGCTGAGGAGACGGTGGTGGTAACGCACAAGGACAGCACGCCGCCAATCAATCCGGCGCTGGCGGCGGGTATCCTCGGCGCCCCGCGCCTCTCCTTCGAGGGTCCAGACGCGGTCTCCCTGACGTCGTCGTCGCCCGTCTCAATCCAGCCGGTCTTCGTCTACAACAACGGCACGTGGCTCGGTCCCTATCGCGTTCGTGTCTCGGCGCCATGGATCGGCGTGCGCCACGCCGTCGATCCATCGACCCGGACGATCGACGGGGGCGTGTCGATCGGCGCGGAAGTCCCGATCGTTATCAAGTCCGATCCGCGTGTGATCGCCGGGAACGGGTATGTCAGCAGCCTTCTGATCTTCCTCGTGTCCGATTACCTGCTGGGCGGCACATCGAAGGGCAGCGTGACGTTCGAGTCGTTGCTCGGCGTTCAGGCCTCGTTCACGGTGGAGGTCACGGCCATCAACACGGGCGTCGCGGCCCCGCTCCCCCGCCGCGCAATCATCGTCGCTGTCGCCTCGGACGAGCCGTAAGGCTACTGTTCCCAACCGCGTTCGACGCGGAGGCCGGGCATGGGGAAGTGCTTAATGTTCTGTGTAATGACGGTGCCACCGGTCAGCATCGCGCTTGCGGCGAGGATCGCGTCGCCCTTGCCGGTTCCGTGGGATGGGTGCCATTCGCGGTGGAGCAAGGCGGCGCGATCGACGATCTCCTTCGTCACAGGGTCGCATTTCATGCTATCGAGCAGCGTGAAGGTGAGGCGTTCCTCGCCGGGCCGCATGTGGAAGACGATCTCCATGCGCTGGGCGGCGCTCATCCAGAGTTCGGCATCAGAGGTGGCGAGGGCGACGAGCCTCAGCCGCGCCTCCGGTAGTCGCCGGAGGTACCAGATCGCGATGTCGGCATCCAGGTACGCCCGCACGAGTGTCACGGCGTCCACCGGCGGATCGAGTCCAGGTACTCCCGGCGGACTTCCTCGTCGCACCGCGTCGCGTCCTTGATCTCCCTGATAGTCTCTTCGGGCGTCTGGTCGGGCCGATCCCACGCGCCGAAGCTGCTCGCCAGGGCTTCTAGTAGCTCTGCCTTTGGGTCAGCCTCAGCCCGCATCCGGATCGCTTCCTCCAGGAATCGCTTCTTCGTGATCCCGAGGCGCCGGGTGGCGCGGTCAAGTTCGGCGATCACGTCTTCATCGAGCCGGGTGGAGAGGACTTTACTCATACCTGTAAGATACCGGATCTTACAGGCGTTTCCTATCCCCAGTTGTGGCCGTCGGGCGCGCTGATCAGGCCCGGGAGCGGGCAGGGAAAGAACTTCTCGGCGATGACGTTCGGGAAGCCGCTCTTCTCGTTGTCGATCCGGCCACGGATGATGACGAACGGCGTCGCCCGTACGAGTTCGCGCTGGCGTTCCTGGAGCGGCGCGTAGATCACGACGTTGGCGAGACCGAACTCGTCTTCGAGGAGCATGAACATCACGCCGCTGGCGGTCTGGGGCCGTTGGCGGGTAACCACCATCCCGGCGATCTCCACACGTGCCCCCTGGGGCAGGCGGTTCGGGTTGCCCGGGCCGCCAAACTGGAGGCTGCTGATCACGCCTTCGTTCAGGTACGGGCGGACGAGGGCCATCGGGTGGGGCCGGGTCGAAAGCCCCATCGCTTCGTAGTCCCAGGCGATCTCCTGCCAGGGAGCGAGGCGGGGGAGGTCAGCCATGTCCTGGGCCGTGGGCAGGGGGAGCGGGACCTGGCGGCCATCCACCCGCCCACGGCGCGTGCCCCGTCGTGCCGGGCCTGGAGCGTTGGCCGGGGCGAGGGCTTGCTCCCGTTCGCGCGCCTGCTGGCTTTCGATGATGAGTCCAAGTTGCCATAACAGCTCGCGGCGTTGCAGGCCGAAGTCATCGAGCGCGCCGGCGAGGATGAGCGCCTCCGCTTCGTGGCGGCTCACGTTGGTGCGGCTGAGCAGGTCGTAGAGCGAACGATAGGGGCCGTTGCCTTCACGTTCAGCGATGAGCGACCGGGTGCGCGTCGGCGGCACGGCGATCTGAGCGAGCGGCTTCGTCTTGCCATCGGGCCCGCGGTTTTCGCGGCGGGCCTTGCCCCGCAGTACCCGCTGTTCGACCCAGCCGCCACCGACGCCGTTCACCTGTTGCAGCCCCAGGCGGATGCCGTCGCGCTCCGGCCAGGCACCGCTCCGGCTGAGGTTGACGTTCGGCGGGAGGATCTCGATGCCGTGGCGCTGGGCATCGCCGGCCAGCACTTCGAGCGAATAGAAGCCCATCGGCTGGGCGTTGAAGAGGGCGCAGAGGTAGGCCGCCGGGTAGTAGTAGCGTAGCCAGCTCGATTCGTAGGCGAGGAGGGCGAAGGCGACGGCGTGGCTCTTGGGGAAGCCGAACGCGGCGAAGGCCGACATTCGCTTGAAGGCGATTCCGGCGGCTTCGCGGCTGAGGCCGCCGCGGTCGGTTCCCGCGTAAAATTCCGCCGCCAGCGACTCCATCGCCTCGGCCGATCGCTTGCGGCTCATCGCCCGGCGGAGGCGGTCGCCTTGCCCCGGCGTGAAGCCGGCGACGGCGCAGGCCATCTGTAGCACCTGGTCCTGGTAGAGCACGTGGCCCAGCGTCTCGGCCATGAACGGGGCGAGGAGCGGCGCCAGCTCGGGATGGCCGTAGTCCACGTCCACGTGCTCGCCGCGGGCGAGTTTCTGGCGGTACTCCATGTAGGGATGGAAGGCGCCCGCCATGATCGGCCCGGGCCGGATGATCGCGACCTGGACGGCGAGGTCGTCGATGTTCTGGGGACGCGTGTGCGGCAGCGTCTGGATCTGGGCGCGGCTTTCGATCTGGAAGACGCCCATCGTGTCGCCGGCCTGGATGGAGGCGTAGACCTCCTCACTGTCGTGGGGAATGCGCCCGAGGTCGACCTTCACGCCGTTCACCTCCTCGACGATGTCGAGGCACTCATCGACGGCCGAGAGCATGCCCAGGGCGAGGAAGTCGATCTTCACGAAGCGCGCGTCATCCACCGAATCCTTGTCCCACTGGCAGACGTAGCGGCCGGCCATCCGTGCCGGTTCGACGGGGACGACGGAAGAGAGCGGCTCGGCCGAGATGACGACGCCGCCGACGTGCTGGCCGATGTGCCGGGGGAAGCCCGCCACCTGCCCGGCAAGTTCGATCAGGTCGCGCCAGATCGGCGCCGTCGTCAACGCCTTCAGCTCTGGGACACGCGCCATCTCCTCCGCGATCTCGTGGGCGCTGGCGAAGTTGCCGCTCAGCCGGTTGAGCTTGGCGAGGACCGGCGCGGGTAGTCCCAGCACCTTCCCGATATCGATGACGGCGTTCTTGAACTGGTAGGTAGGGAAGGCGGCGACGATCGCCGCGTGCTCCGCCCCGTAGCGATCGTAGATCCGCTGGAGGAGTTCGTCGCGGATGTCGCGCGGGAAATCGAGGTCGATATCCGGCAGGCTGTGCAGCTCCTCGTTCAGGAAGCGGTCCAGGTAGAGCTCGTTCTTCACCGGGTCGATGTGCGAAAGCCCGATCAGGTAGCAGACGATCGAGCTGACCGAGGAGCCGCGTCCCCGGCCCACGGGCCGCTCGTCTGGTGGCAGGTTCCGCGGGCGGCCGTGGAGTTCGTGGGCGATCTCCCCGACGAGCTCCATGATGTCCCAGTAGACGAGGAAGAAGCCGGCGAGGCCGTGCTTTTCGATGAGCGCGAGTTCCCGTTCCAGCCGGGCACGTGCGTCCTCACGAAGCCGCGGTTCGAACGGCCCGTAGCGGCGCCGGAAGGCACGTTCGCAGATCCCGCGGAGGAAGCCATCGAGCGATGCGCCCTCCGGCACCGGGTAGTCGGGTAGCCGGTAGGGGAGGTCTGTCGTGAGGTCGAACGTGCAGCGTTCGGCGATCACGATCGTGTTGGCGATGGCGGCGGGGTAGCGGGCGAAGCGCTTCACCATCTCTTCCGGGCGCTTGAGGAAGAACTCCGAGTTCGGCCGCCGCACCTGGTGCGAGCTATCGAGCGTCAGACGGTGGCGAATGGCGACCAGGATGTCGTGCAGGCGATGGCGTTCGCGGACGTGGTAGTGGGCGTTGTTCGTCGCGACGACTTCGAGGCCGGCCCTTTCCGCGAGGCGGGCGAGGACGGCGGCGCGCTGCGTATCGCCGTGGACATCGTGGTCCTGGAGCTCGATGAAGAAGTTG
>JANMTH010000431.1:0-4867 GCA_031390305.1 Thermoflexaceae bacterium | reverse complement strand
GAGGCTTCTCTCCAGCTGTGAAGCCGCCGGGGCCGGACTGCTCATGCCCGGCTCCCTACCCCTCGCCGGCCTGGGCGAGGATGAGCCGGGCCTTGCGAACCGAATCCGAATCGACGACTTCCGTGCCGAGGCGGGCGACCCATGCGCCCTCTGCTTTGGCGGCGGCGTAGGCCTCCAGCTGGGCGCGGGCGTGGGCCAGTTCGGTGATCGTGGGAAGGAAGGCGGCGTTCGCCGCGCCGACGGCCATCACGTCGCTGAAGGCCGCGCCGGCGAAGCCGTAGTGCGCGAGCTGGGTCAGTTCGAAGCTGTTCGCCTGGATGACCGGCAGGCCATCCGTCGCGCGGGCGGCGGCGACGACGGCGCCACGGGCGTACGCGAGGCGTGGGCCGCTCGCTTCGTCGCGGGCGCCCGTATCGCGCGCGTAACCGGCGCTTTCGAAGACGAGCCCCCCGGCGCGAGGCGTCGCGGCCGCGATCTCGAGCGCGCGGACGAGGCCGCGGGCGCTGTCGATCGAGGGGAAGACGCGGACCGTGCCGGGCTCGATGGCGCGGGTGTATTCGAATTCGCGGAGGAGGACCGCGAGATCGCGCACGTCCTGCGGTTCGACGGCGTGCGGGAAGATGACGGCCGCCAGATCGGGCGTTACGACCGCTTCGAGGTCGGCCCGGAGGATCTGTGTCCGCGGATGGTTGACGATCGCGATGGCGGACTTGCCGGATTCGCGGATGCGGGCGAGGGCGGCGGGGGCCCCGGCACGCTGGTCACCCGCCGCCCCGGCGTCCGCGAACATGAGCGCGATGGCGTCGGCGCTCGATGCCAGGGCGGCGGCAAGGTGGTCCTCGCCCCCGTCGATGATGACGATGCTCCGTAGCCGCATGTGTACGTGCCCCCTCAGGCGATGCCCCCGGCGATCGCGCCGTGGGGCCTCAGATGTTCGAGATGGATGTCCTGGCGCAGCGCCATGATGTTCTGGAGGTGGTCGAGGGCGTGACGATACATCAGTTCCGCGAGCCACTCGCAGGTGAGCGGTCCCCAACGCGTGTCGGCACGCCAGCGCTCCCAGGTCATGTCGCTCATGTCGCGAAAGATGAGGAGCTCCTCGTCGCGAATGCGAAGGATGTCGCCGATGATCTCGGCCAGCGGTTCGGACGCGCCATAGCGGCGGTCGTGCCACTCTTTCCGGCTGTAGTCGAGCGGGTCCAGCATGTCGGCGATGGACGCCCAGCGGAGGAGAGGCAGGTAGACCTCTTGTTCCATGTCGCGGAGGTGCGAGAGATGCTCGTGGGTCGACCACTCGCCGCGGATCGGTCCGTACGCGGCCTGCCTCGGCGTGAGGCCGCGCACCGCCCAGGCGATGTCGTCGGTGGCCTGGCGGAGCCGGGAGATGAGCCCGGTGCGGTAGGTGGATGCTTCAGTCATGCCTCAGGCCTTCCTCGCGGCGGCCGGCGCCGTCTCCTGGCCGAGAGTATAGGCGGGCCGGATGGCGGCCAGCACGCTAGGGGCCCTCGCGGATCGGCAGGTCTTTGGAGAGCCTGTCATACCGCCGGGTCATCCTCCCGACGTCCGGGCCCGGGCCCATCGCGCCATCCACTTCGGCGCCGAACTTCGCCTCGGCCTCCGCAACCTGGTCGGCGAGCGTGAGGTGGCGGGCGAACCTGGAGATCGCCCGGATCATCGCCGGGTTGCCGGCACACCGTGTGCAGGGCGGCGCCTTCACCTCGGCGTTCACACTGCGTGCGAACACCTCGTCATGCGCTCCGCAGGTCTCGCAGCGAAACTCGTAGAGTGGCATCTGGTCGAGCGTAGCACGGAGATTCCTAGGCGTCCCCGCCAGCTCCGCTGAGGGTTCTCCCCGATAGGCGGTTCCAGGGGAAACCGCGAAGCTTTCACGCATGGAACGCGGTAGTAGCCCTGTCGTCTGCGCCTGGTGCGCGGCCACCATCCGGAGCGGCGAAGGCCCGGTTTCGCACGGCATGTGCGATCTCTGCGTGGCGTCCTTCGAACGTGAGGTGCTTGCCCTGATGGCGCCGCAGCCGGGACATCGGCGGCGGATGGCCTCGGCTCGGCGCGACCGCCGGCGCGTACGGGCGGCGGGTGGCACGCTGCAACTTCCGCTCCCCTTCCTCGATCAGTTCGCTCTCGCGGCCGGATAACCGCTTCGCGATCGGTGCGGCGCGGGCCAGCGGGCGGTGGCCCCCCGGTGGGCCGCGGCTATGCGAGGCTCTCGATATAGTGCTCGGCGCTGATCGCGGCGGTCGCGCCGTCTCCACAGGCGGCGATGAGCTGACGGGCCGCCGAGATTCGCAGGTCGCCGGCGGCGAAGACGCCCGGAGCGTATGTCCGCATGTTCAGATCGACGATCGCATGGCCTCCGGCATCGAGGTCCACGAGCCCCTTGAGGAGGTGGTTATTCGGCGTTTGGCCGATGAAGATGAAGATCGCCGTCACGTTGAGCTGGCTGCTCTCGTCCGTCTTTAGGTTGCGGAGCCGCAGGCCCGTCACGGCGCTTTCGCCTTCGATCGCTTCGACGACCGTGTCCCAGAGGAAGCGGAACTTCGGGTTGGCGAAGACGCGCTCCTGGAGAATCTTGCTGCCGCGGAGCTGATCACGGCGGTGGATGAGGGTGACCGACCGCGCGTAGCGGGTGACGAACAGCCCTTCATCGAGCGCCGCGTCTCCGCCGCCGACCACGGCAACGTCCTGATCCTTGAAGAAAGCGGCGTCGCAGGTCGCGCACCAGCTCACTCCCTTGCCGGTCAGTTCGCTTTCGCCGGGGATACCGAGGCGGTTGTAGGCGGCCCCGGCGGTGACGATGACGGCGCGCGCGTGGTATGTCTCGCTCGCGGTGTGGATAACGAAGGCGCCGTCCTCGGCGCGCTCGACCGCCGTCACGTCTTCGTAGACGAGGACCGCGCCGAACTTTTCGGCCTGGCCGACCATGAGCTGGCCGAGGTCGAACCCGTTCACCCCATCGGGGAAGCCGGGGAAGTTCTCGACCGCGTCCGTCGTCGCGATCTGGCCGCCGGTGACGGCGCGTTCGAAGACGACGGTGGACCGCCGGGCGCGGGAAGTGTAGATGGCGGCGGTCAGGCCGGCCCCACCGCCACCGATGATGGCGACCTCGTATTGCTTCACGGTTTCTCCGGGGTCGGCTGGTGAGACGCAAAGACGCAGAGGAGCGAAGGTGATGAGCGAAGAGCCCTCACGTCTCCGTTACTCTGCGTCTCTTCGTCCGAAACGCGGGCCTGCCGTTAGGCGAGGGCTTCGTCGATGCGCTTCTTCAGGTCGTTCTTCGGCCGGTAGCCGACGATCGTGCCCTTCAGTTCCCCGCCCTTGAAGATGAGGAGCGAGGGGATGCTGCGAATGCCGAACTTCGTCGGCACCTGCGGGTTCTCATCGGTGTTCATCTTGAAGAAGTTCATCTTGCCGGCGTACTCGTCGCTCAGTTCGGCGACGACCGGGGCGACCATTCGGCAGGGGCCACACCAGGGGGCCCAGAAATCGACGAGGACCGGGAGGTCGCTCTTGATCGCGTCGGTATCGAAGGTGGCATCCGTGATTTCGCGGACGTTTTCAGCCATAGTCGTGTAGTCTCCTTGCGCGGACGTTCTGGCCATTGACACTGGCCAATCCCGCGTTACTCTGAGGAAAACATACCCCCGGGGGGTACCCATGTCAAGCCCGAAAGCCGACAAGATCAGCTTCGACGACCGCCTTTCCGACCGCCTGGCGCGGGTGGAGGGGCAGGTGCGCGCGCTGCGCAAGATGATCGAGGAAGAACGCGCCTGCGAGGACGTCCTCAATCAGCTCCTGGCCGCCCGCTCCGGCCTGGAGAAGGCGGGGCTGATGGTGCTCGATCGGCACCTCGCCGATTGCGTGTTGGAGGACGCGAATCTGCCGGAGGAGACGATGGAGCGGCTCCGCGGGGCGCTCCGTCTCTGGGGGCGCCACGCGGCCGAATAGGCTTGCCGGTGGCCGGCCTCGTTCGCTTGCTGGCGCCGAAACCTTGCGACCCCGATCCGCGCTTTGCTACCATCCTCCAAAGGCGGCGCTGGATGGTTACCGGGAGCGTCCTCGTACTGAACCAAAATTACGAGCCCCTCAACGTCTGCAACCTGCGGCGAGCGATCATCCTTGTGCTCCGCGGGAAGGCCGAAGTCGTCGAATCGGCGGCCCGCGCGATCCAGTCGGCGACCCAGATCTTCACGGCCCCTTCCGTCATCCGCCTCGTCCATATGGTTCGCCGTCCGCGCCCGCGCGTTCGCCTCACGCGCAAAGAGGTATTTGCCCGCGATGGCTGGACGTGTGTGTATTGTGGCCGGCTGACGCGGGAGCTGACGCTCGACCATGTGATGCCCCGCCACCGCGGCGGCCCCCACACCTGGGAGAACCTGGTGAGCGCCTGCAAGGCCTGCAATCATCACAAGGCAGGGCGGACGCCCTCGGAAGCGCACATGCAGATGGCGCGTGCCCCGGCGCCTCCCAGGGTCTCCGTCTACTACGCGTTCTTCCAGTACCTCCACCAGGAAGAGGGCTGGCGGAAATTCGTTCCGGGTTACGAGCCGCAACAGCTCATGGCCTCGGCTGCGGGGTAGGCGGCAGTGCCGCCCTGCTGGTCAGCAGCCCGACCGTCAGGGAGGGCATTCGTACGCCGAGAGGACGTCCGGCCCGTCCTGGCCGTTGCAGCGTGTGCGGTTGGCCCCGCCTGGAAGCCCCGAGAAACTGGTAGACTGGCTCATGGCTACCAACGGGACCACGGATGTCGGCGCCTTGATCACGCGAACACCGGGCGTATACGGCGGTCAGCCGTGCCTGGCGGGAACGCGCTACCCTGTGCTGGAGGTCGCGATGCACTTCAACGCTGGCC
>JANMTH010000405.1:0-11191 GCA_031390305.1 Thermoflexaceae bacterium | reverse complement strand
GACCGATTCTCGTTGCATCCTACCCTACCCCGTTACGTCCCCAACCAACGTGCCTAGCGCGCATCGTACCCCATCCAGAAGCTTTCGTTTAGTCCCAAGTGAGAAGTAGTTCACACAACGGGTGCGATGTTCGTGACGTTTTCGTGAAGGAGGCCGGTTTGTGCCCTGTTGAGCAGGCGATCAGCGTCGAATGCAAGGCCCGCAGCGCCGAGGCGCCGGAAGATGCGGGCTGCGCGGCGCGCGGGGTGAGCGGCGCGGCCCCGGTTGGTGGCGGCGCGTACGCGTGCCGTCTCCAGGAGGCAGAGGCCCAATTCGTAGTCCGCTTCGAGCCGGGCGGCCGTCTCGGCCGCCTGTCCAAGGAGCTCCTCGGCGCCGGCTAAATCCTGACGCAAGGCGGCGATTCGCCCGAGCACGCGCCGGGCTTTCACCCCGACCAACTCGGCCCCAAGTTCCCGGGCATCGGTCAGGGACTGTGTGGCGTGGCGCGCCGCGGCTTCGAGATCCCCCTGTTCGAGTGTGAGTTCGGCGCGTTGCGCGCGGGCCTGCAGCAGCAGGCCACGCGCGCCGGCCGAGCGAAGCATGGTGGTGCCTTCAGTGAGGGCTTCATCGGAGGCCACGAGCGCTCCCTCCAGGAGGTGCGCGCGTGAAAGGTTGACGAGCGCGAGCCCGGCAGCGGCGAGGAGGTCGCTATGTTCGCGATAGGTATCAACAGTCCGCTGAAGTTCGACCTTCGCCTCCGCGACGCGGCCCTGGATGAGGAGGGCCTCGCCCAGGTTGTTGCTGGCGATCGCCACGGCCGCCACGTTTCCCAGCCGCCTGGCCGTGCTCAGGCAGGCCTGGTGGTGTTCGATCGCGCGGTCGATCTGTCCGATCTCCTGGAAACTCAGCCCGAGGTTGCCGTGCGACGCCAGGATCCGGGAAAGGTCGCCGACGGATTCGTAGAGGCGGAGCGCCGCCGACCGGTGCCGCACGGACTGGCGCAACTGCCCGACTTCGTAGTAGGCGCTGGCGACCACCTGGTGCGCGTAGGCGATCTGTGCGGTTTCTCCGGAGCGGCGGGCCGCTGCGAGCGCCGTCTGGCCTTCGGCAAGGGCGCGGTCGTTCTCCCCTCGCCGGGAATAGGCGACGCTTCTCGCACCCCGGATCCGTGCTTCGAGCGCGGGGCTGTGCAGCGGGAGGCGGCCGAGCGCTGCGTCGAGCCAGCGCAGCGATGCGCCATAATCCGAACTCCGTTCCAGGGCCACCGCGATCTTCGTGCGCAGCGACGCCTCTCGCGTTACGCGATCGCGCCGCGTCATCGGGAACGGGCCGTCCCGCCCGTGAAGTTCGTTCCCGGACCGCGGGCGCCACGCGCGCAGCGCCCGCCGGTGCGCGCCGGCCGCATCCGAATGCCGTCCAACCACCTCCAGCGAATCGCCAATGCGCTCTTCGATCAGGCTTCGTGCCAACAACCACTCCTGGCCACCGCGGCGCGCCGCCTCCAGCGCTTGCCTGTAGAACGCCATCGCGCTTTCGCTGGCGAACACGCGCCGCGCCTTATCGCCCGCCAGGACCGCGTATTCCACGGTCTTCCGCAGTTCAGCGCTCTGCTCGAAGTGATGCGCCAGCGTCTCATAGAACGGATCCAGCAGCCGCCCATATTTCTCCTCGATCGTCTCACCTACCTTCCGATGTAACTCTCGGCGGCGGGCGTAGAGCAGGCTCTCGTACGCCACTTCCTGGAGCAGGTTGTGGCGGAACCTGAAGTGCCCTGGCACGCTTTCATCCGGAAGAATGACACTCGCCCGGAGCAAGTCGTCGAGCGCCAACGGCACATTCAGGCCCTGGTCAGCCCTCAACGCCAGCGCCGCCAGGATCTGATCATCGAACGCTGTGCCGATCACCGCCGCAAGACGCACCGCACGTCTCGTCGCCGAAGGAAGGGTGTCGATCCGCGACATCAGCAGCGATTGCAGGCGATCTGGCACCGCGATCGCGGCCGAGCCTCCGCCGCCGATCGCGCGCCCGACCTCCTCAAGGAAGAGCGGATTGCCACGGCACTTCGCAAGCAGGCCCGCCGCCGCCGCCGCGCTCAGATGAGCGTCTCCGGTCAGGTGGTCTCCGGTCAGGTGGTTGAGGAGCGCGAGCGACGCTTCTTCGGAGAGCTCGTGTAGCTCGATGACTTCGATACCCCTGGGTAGCGCCGCCGTCCCGCCGGACATTGGCCTCGCGGTCAGGCAAACAAACAGGCGTGATTGCTGGAGCTTGCGGCTCACCGCCTCCAGGAGCTGGAGCGAAGAGTCGTCCGCCCATTGCACGTCTTCAAGGATGAGCATTGTCGGTTCAGATCGGGCTTGTTGGCCAAGCACAGCTCCGATCAGGTCGTACAGCCGTTCTCGCCGCGTCCGCTCGTCGAGGGAGTCAAGGACCGAGCTGCTTGGGAACGAAAGGCCGAGGAGTGCGTTAAGCAGCGGGGCAGAATCGAGGAGCGCCGGGTCGAGCGCCGTCAACCGCGCGCGGACCACATCGGTTCGCGATTCCGCGGGGAGTCCATGTGTGATACCGACCAACGGCTCAAGGACGGCGATCCACGGCTCATACGGCGTCAATGAGGTGTGTGCAAAGCTGTAGCCGCGCAACACGGACCAGCGGGCGCCCTCCAGGATCTGTTCGACCTCCGCAACGAGTCTCGATTTGCCAATGCCTGGCTCGCCGGAGACAAGGACCAGCGCTTCCGTCCCGCTTTCGGCTTTCCGGCGCGCACGTTCGAGGAGGGCCACCTCCCGCTCGCGCCCGACCATCGGCGCGTCGGCCACGTTGGCCTCCGGGACGCCGGCGGATTCGTCGATCAGCGCCCGGATAGGGATAGGTGCGACCTTCCCCTTGACTCGGATCGGGTCCAGCTTCTGCGCTACGAATCCCGAGCGTGCGTCGTTGTAGGTCGCTTCCGAAAGAAGGATCTGTCCGTCGGCGGACGCCGACATCAGGCGGGCGCTGAGGTTTACCGCGTCGCCGAGCACCGTGTAGTCGCGTCGAAACGTGGACCCGAGGTCACCGCAGAACACGAAACCGCTGTTGATGCCGATGCGGTGTTCAAGCCGCAGGCCCATCGATTCGCGTTCCCGCGCGATCCCCAGGGCGAGCCGGAAGGCGTCCCCGGTCGGGTCTTCCCGGCCCACTGGCGCCCCAAATATCAAGATCAGCTTCAATCCGTAGCTGTCGATGTCGTTGCTGACCAGGTAGCCACCGTGTCGTTCCGCCAGCGCCACGACTGCCGCCACATAGCGGTTCATTTCATCAAGGGCGACGCTGGAAGGCTCCGCGTCGAGCATCGCGTTTGCGCCACGAACGCTGATGAACATCGTCGTTACTTTCCGGTGTTCGCCGTCGAGCGCTCGCACCTCTCCGGCGCGCGCCGATTCGAGCACTGGCGGAGGCAGATACGGTGCCACCGTCGACGGGACGGTAGGGCCGTATTCCGGGTGCCCCTCAGCTTCAGGAATTCTTCGGATCGCGCGCCGCACCTGGAAGAACGCCCCGTTGGGCGTACCGGCGAACGAGGCCTCTATCTCCGCCCATGTCGCGGCCGTCACCATCACCTCGCCCTTGCTGGCCGCGCCTTCGGCGTCGGAGAGCGCCGCCGCCGCGCTGCCCAGCACGCACTGTTGCATGCGTGACTGCGGAATCCCGACGAGCGCCGACCAGAAGCGGCCGGTGTGCACGCCCGCGCTCATGCTGAGTTTGACCGACTCTCGTCCAAAGCGGATTGCGCCGAAGCGGTGCGTTGCGCGCATCATTTCGAGCGCGACCCCAGACGCGCGCGCGGCGTGACCCTCTCCCCGAAAGAGAAGGAGCAGCGCATCTCCCCCGAATTTGAGGTTGTCCCCGCCCCGGGCCCGGGCGATGCTCAGCATCTGTTCGAAGTAAGAATTGATGATCGAGGTGAGGATCTCCGCCCCTTCCTTGCCCTTCTGGGCCAGCCGTTCCGAAAGAGCCGTGAACCCTGAGACATCCGCGAACAACATCGTGCCGTCGATCGGATCGATCCGGATCGGCGAACGCTCAGCGATCTCGGCGAGCGTCTCCAGCAGCAGGTGTGGTACGTACGGTGTGACCGCTGGGCGCGGGAGTGCCCCGCTATCCGCCCGCTCGGACTCCGCCGTTTCCGCCAGGCCGCTTCGTTCCATCGCTGCGGATCATAGCAGCACGCTGCAGGTCCCATCGCCTCTTCGCACCCGGGACGGCCGGACCTTGTCCGCCGGCCCAGCGAGGAGGCCGCCTTTCAGTTCGTGCGCGAGACACGATGTGTGGATCGTGGCCACGTGCCCCGTTCGGGGTCGGGAACTCTCCTGGCGTTGCCCGTGGGCGCTCAAAGAAGGGAGGCGGACCTTGCGGCCCGCCTCCCTTCCTTGTTCGAAGCGCGACTTGTACTCGCCGTTACTTCGGGCGCGGCGGTACCAGGCAGGCAACCTTCGTGACGTTGCCCGAGGTGTCGGTGACGATGAGGACCGCGTCACCCTTGAACTTCAGGTGGCTTGTGATCACGCCAGGGCCCGGCCGTGTGTCACTTGGAGTGACGCCCGGTGCCTGAGTCAGCTTGATCTTGTCGCCGCTTGCGAATGGATTGGAGACGAACGTGCTTCCGTTGTCGGCGACGACGATCGACGCGATGCCAACGGCGTCTGTGCCGATCAGCTGCTAGAAGCCGTCGGGATTCTGCCCGCTGTTGCCGGCGAGCACGCCACGAGCAACTCGGCGACGAACTGCCCGTGCGGCTCTCGCGTGTCGATCGGCTCGCTGGCGCTGGCGATGAAGGCCTTCTGCGCCTCGCACGCTTCCATCACGCGAACAAGGTCGCGCTGCTGGCGCGTCAGGCGGTCGAGCTTCCAGACGACTACGCCCCCGATCTCCTCGCTTCGGAGCGCGTTGAGGAGACGTTCGAACTCGGGCCGATGGACGGCGGCCTTGAAGGCGCTCACGTCTACGTCTTCGAACTCTTCGGCGATCTCCCAGCCCTTGCGTTGGGCGAAGGCCCGGCAGTCGTCGAGTTGACGGGAGGTGGCGGTCTGCTGGCCATCCTTGTCTTCGGAGATGCGGGCGTAGATTACGATGCGGGTAGGTTGGTAGCCATGTTCGATATAATACTATTAAGAGTCTGTGTGGTCGCGGTACTGTGCGGGTGAGGGCGGGTGGGGCAGGGCTCGGGGGTAGGCGGCCCCGGTGGGCCGCGGCTACATTGCGGATGGGGCGCGGGCCGGGCAGGGTTCGAACAACCCGCGCCCACCGAGGGGCGCGACTACCGACCGTCGGAGTCGCCAGGGCGGCGATCCTGCGCGACCACTCCATCGCGGTCGCGGTACGGTCTGGGTCCGCGTCCGGGGGTCGCCCCCTCACCCCCTGCCCCCTCTCCCAGTGCGCTGGGCGAGGGGAAGCGCCGACTGCCGGCTGGCGGTAAGCTCAAGCGATGAAGGTCGTTCGTGGGCTGGTCCTGGCGTTTGGGCTGTTTGCGGCGGCGTTCGTGCTGCATATCGTTGGTGGGGCGACGGACCAGGGCTGGCTGTTCGCGATCGCTGTCGTGCTGATCTTCGCGATGGCCGTGCTCTTCCCGGCGATCGCCGTCGCCCTCGCCCGCTCGCCTTCGGGCAACGAACGGCGGGTCACGGCCGCGCTCGGCGCGCTCGCTGGTATCGCACTGACCGCGAGCGCTCTCTGGGCGGCGAACGACCGCACGATGGCCTGGTGGACGGTGCCGGTGGCGGCGATTGCGGTGGCGGGCGCGAACGGCGCAGCCTGGGCCGTCGCGAACCGCCGAAAGCGAACTCCAGAAGCTCAGCAGACGGTTCCCGCGAGCGCGCCCGCTAACCGCTAACCCCTCCCGCGTGGTAGGCTCGCCCCGCAAATTCCCTTCACCGGAGGTCCTCCCATGGCGCGCCGCCTCGCCCTCTCCGTCGGCTTCACCGGCAACCCCGAACAGAACAAAGAGCTGATCAAACGCATCCAGATCGCCGAGGAGGTCGGCGTGGAAGCCGTCTTCACGGCCGAGACGTGGGGCCGCGACCAGTTCTCCCTCCTCACCCAGATCGCCCTCCAGACCTCGACGATCAAGATCGGCACCGGCATCGCACCAGTCTTCGGCCGCTCCCCGGCCGTCCTCGCGATGACCTTCGCGACGCTGGACGAGATCTCGGGCGGGCGGGCGATCATCGGGCTCGGCACCTCTGGTTCACGCGTCATCGAACACTGGCACGGCCAGCCCTTCGAAAAGCCGCTCCAGCGGATCAAGGAGTACTGCGAGATCATCAACCTGATCATCGCCGGCGAAAAGGTCTTCTACGATGGCGAGATCTTCAAGCTGCAGCGCGGCTTCAAGCTCCTCTTCAACCCGATTCGCAACCACATCCCGATCTACATCGCCTCGATCGCCCCCAAGAGCATGGAGATCGTCGGCGAAGTGGCCGATGGCTGGATGCCGATCTACTGGCCGAAATCGAAGTTCATGGACGGCCTGGCGACGGTGGGCAAGGGCGCCCAGAAGGCTGGCCGGGCCGCGGGCGCCATCGAATGCGTCGCCTCCCTCACCACCGTCATCGAACCCGACCCGGTGAAGGCGAAGCGGATGGCAGCGGGGCCGGTCAGCTGGTACGTCACCAACATGGGCGATTTCTACCACCGCATGCTCAGCCGCAACGGCTTCCCCGATGAAGTCGCCGCCATGCGCAAGGCCGGCGAAGAGCACAAGCCGATGCCGTTCCAGACGAACGAAGAGCTGATGGCCGCCATGGGCGACCGGATGCTCGAAGAGACGGCGATCTGGGGCGACCTCGAAACCGTCGCCGCCGGGATCGAAGAGCGCCGCCAGCTGGGCGTCGATCTCCCGATCATCGGGATGCCCCAGGGCGACACGGCCAGCCTCGAACGCATCCTCGGCACGCTCGTTTCGTAGGCCCCCGGAACCAGCGAGGACGGAGAACCCTTGTGGCAATCGTGAGCAGATTCGAAGACCTTGCCGCCTGGCAGAAGGCGAGAATGCTCTCGCGCGCGGTCTTCGAAAGCTCCAGCCGGGGGGCGTTCCAGCGCGACTCCAGCCTCGCCGGCCAGCTCAACACCTCCACCGCCTCGGTCGCTTCGAAGATCGCCGAAGGATACGACCGGGGGAACCTTACGGAGTTCGCCCGCTTCCTCGTCATCGCCAAGGGGTTGTGCGCCGAATCGCGGTCGCACCTCTACATCGCCCTCGATCGGCAACACCTCTCGGAAGGCGAGTTCGCAATCCTCCACGACCAGGCTGAAGAGGTCGCGCGCGTGATCGCCGGGTTGCTTTCGACGATTCGCCGCCAGGTCAGTGGCGCCGGCGTTCCCGTTTCGTCCGCCGGCCCCGGTCCTGATCAACCGTCGCCGTCCTGAATCCTTTCGCCCAATCGCTCGCAATCCCGGAGGTTCGAACCCATGCCCCTCAATCCCCAGGCCAAAGCCGTCCTCGACATCATGGCGCAGATGGGAGTCTCGCTCACGGGCGACGATCCCCAGGCCGTCCGAGACCAGCTCGCGAGCTTCCCACGCCCCGAAGGCGAGGTCGTGGGCAGCGTCGTCGATCGCACGGTGCCCGGCCCCGCCGGCGAGATCGGGATCCGGATCTACACGCCAGCGCCACATTCCGGGGGGACGCGGGCAGCGCTCGTCTGGTTCCACGGCGGCGGCTGGGTGATCGGCAACCTCGATGGCGCCGATTACACCTGCCGGGCGATGACGAACCGGGCGAACTGCGTCGTCGTCTCGGTGGACTACCGGCTCGCCCCGGAGGCGAAGTTCCCGGCTGCGGCGGAGGATTCCTACACGGTGACGAAGTGGGTGGCCGACAACGCCGCCTCGATCGGCGTCGATGCCCATCGCATCGCGGTTGGCGGCGATAGTGCGGGCGGGAACCTGGCCGCCGTCGTCGCCTTGATGGCGAAGGCCAGCAGCGAGCCAGCGATCGGATACCAGGCGCTCGTCTATCCCGTGACGAACCACAGCTACGAGACGGCTTCGTACCGGGAGAACGCCGAGGGCTACCTGCTGACCAAAGAATCGATGATCTGGTTCTGGAACCACTACCTGAAGACGGCCGCCGATGGCGACGACCCGATGGCTTCGCCGATGAAAGCGACCGACCTTTCGGGCCTGCCGCCGGCCATTGTGATCACGGCCGAGTTCGACCCGCTCCGGGACGAAGGAGAGGCCTACGCCAGCCGCCTGAAGCAGGCCGGCGTCGCCGTCGAAGCGACACGCTACGACGGCCAGATCCACGGCTTCTACGGCAACGCCGCGATCGACGATGGGATGAAGGCGATCGAACAGGTGAGCGCCGGGCTGAAGGCGGCGTTGGCCTAGCCCGCGCCCGGGCCAGGGCATGCCGTAACCGGCGGCCGGCCGCGCCTCCCCGCGGGGTTGCCCAGTGTGAACACGATCGCTGTGAGACGAGTCCGTCTCAGTTAAGATACGCGCGCCAGGCGGAGGCCTCCCACCGGGAGGCCACCGGAAGGCGTCGCGAGCGCGACAATGACGCCGCGCTCGTGACTCCCAGACGGCAAACAGGCGCCCGAAAAAGGAACCACCGAGGTGGACCAGAACGGACCAGTAACGATCTCCCCACCGGCGGCCATGGTCGGGCGGACGGAGGAGCTTGCCCTGCTCCGGAATCGCCTCGAGCGGGCCATCCGCGGCGAACCCTCCGTGGTGCTGCTCTCCGGCGACGCCGGCATCGGCAAGACCCGGTTGGCTCGCGAGCTCATGAGGCTGGGCCAGGAGCAGGGAGTTCGCGTCTGCTTCGGGCGGTTCATCGAGGATTCGGCCGTGCCCTATCTCGCCTTCGTCAACTCGATCGTCCCGGAGATGCGCCGGGCCGGGCTGACGGGAACAGGGTTGGCCGCGCTCGACGCGGCGGGCCCAGGCTCGACGACCGGGCAGCCCGCGCTACCGCCGGACACGAACACGGGCGCGTTCATCCAGACGCTTGTCGGCGGAGCGTTCGCCCTCGCCAAGGAACGGCCGCTCCTCCTCGTAATCGACGATGTGCAGTGGGCCGAGCCCCTGGCCCAGGACATCTTCGCTCACCTCGCCCTGGCGATCGCCGACGCCGCCCCGCGCCGAGCCTGCCCGATCCTCCTCGTTGGGTTGCATCGGCCCGTGGAGGATGCGGACACACTCTCACGGATCCTCGCTCGCCTGCGCCGTGAAGCGGCGGTCGTCGAATTACGGCTGGATGGCCTCGAGGAGCTCGACCTCAGCGACCTGGTGCAGCGGAGCACCGACACGCGCTGCTCGGCCGCGCTCCTCCATGGCCTCTTGCGGGCGACGAATGGGAACCCCCTCTTCGTCATCGAATCGTTGCGTACGCTGGCCAGCCACCATGCCCTGGAACGGCGTCAGGGCATGCTCGGGACGGACTACGACCCTCGAGAGCTGCCGCTTCCGGCGGAGGTGACGCTGTCGATCGCGGAGCGCGTTCGCGCGCTCGATGGCCCGCTTCGCGCCGCCCTCTCGGTGGCCGCTCTCCTCGGCGACGAGTTCCAGATCGAAGAGCTCGAGGCTTCGTCCGAGCTGACGCCCGAACTCGCGGGCGAACGGGTCGAACGGGCGCTGGCGGCGGGGCTCATTGTGGAATCCTCCGAGGGTGTCTTCCGCTTCAGCCATCCGCTTATCCGGCGGGTCTGCCAGGACGCGATCCCGGCCACGCGGCGGAGGAAACTCCACGCCGAGATCGCCCGCAAGCTGATAGATCGCGCCCGCAATCGGCCTATTTCGGCGCTCCGGATCGGGCACCACCTCCTGGCCGCCGGCCGAGAGGCGGACCCCCTGACCGTCGGGGAACGGGCTGTCGAAGCGGGCCGCCAGGCGTACGCCGCGTACGCCTGGAACGAAGCGGGCCGGTACTACGAAGCTGCCCTCGCCGCCGCTCCCTATGTCGTGACGCTCACCGAAGAGGAGGTGGCGCGGCTCCGCCTGGCCGCTGGCGACGCCCACCACCGGGCGAGCGACTTCGCCCAGGCTCGTACCCGATACGGCGAGGCGATGGAGCGCTTCCGCGGCCTCGGCGACGTTCCCGGCTGGGGATCGGCCCTGGTGGGCTGGGCCCGCTCGGAAGCGGTGCAAAGCAACCAGCCGCTGGAATCCAAAGAGGTCGATCGATTCCTCGAAGCGGCGGGAGACGAGCACCCGATGGCGCGTGCCCAGGTGCTCGCGTTTTGGGCCTCAATTCTCTTCGTCACTGGTTCGCCCGACGCCACCGCCGTGGCGAGCGAGGCGCTGCGACTCGGGAAGGCCAACGGGCCCTCGGTGAGCGCGATAGAGGCGAGCATCTCCCTTGGAGGGGCGCAAACGCGCGCCTTCGAACCGGACCTGGCCGTCGCAAGCTACATCGACGCAATCGAGATGGCTCGCGAGATGGGCGACGACTGGCACCTCGCCGCGGCCTATCCACGGCTCGCCTTCGCCTTGCTCTCGCTCGGGCGGCTGGCTGAAACGGAGGAGGCGCTCGATCGCGGAGAGGAAGTCACCGAACGCCTTCGGGACTTCTCAGAACTCTCCCTCGTTCTCTCCGTCAAAGTCTGCCTCCTGGTGGCGCGGGGCGACCTCGATGGCGCCGAACAGGCGGCTTCGCGGGCGCAATCAGCGATCGACTACAGCGGATACGCCTGGTCGGCGCCCTTCCTCTACGCCCCGCTCGTCTACGCCCGGCGGCTCCAGGGGCGAACGCGGGAGGCGCTGGACGCCCTCGAGATCCTTGAACGGACAGTCGGCAAGGCGGCGGCCTGGCTGGCGAGGCTCCTTTTCCCCCCGTACGACACGGCCGAAAGCGTGCGCAGGGCGATCGAGGAACACCCCCAGCGAGCGGCGTGGATGGCCGACCAGCGGGACGTCCTCGCCCTCGGAATTGTCGCAACCCGTGCGATGGCGGCCCATCGGGCGGAAGAAGCGGCTCCACCGGCGACGCTGGCCGTGCTCCACGAAGCGGCCACGCGGGGATTGGTGCTCTCGATCTCTCCTCCCATCCTCCTCGAACGGCTTGCCGCCACCTCATTGGCATTCGCCGGCCAGCGCGACGACGCGATCGCTCTGCTGCGGACCGCGGCGGACCACGCGAACACGCTCGGCCTACCCCTGGAACGGGCGCAGGCCGAGCTCAAGCTGGCGGAACTGCTGGCCGCACGATCGGCGCCCGGTGACATCGCCG
>JANMTH010000397.1:0-1793 GCA_031390305.1 Thermoflexaceae bacterium | reverse complement strand
CGATCCCGGATTCGGCGATCGGCGTGTCGCGCACGCGCTCATCGCCGAATTCATCGAGGAGGCCCTTGGTGACGGCGTAGGAGCCGCCGTACTTGCCGATGTCTTCGCCGAGGAGGAAGACCTGTGGGTTCCGGATCATCTCTTCGCGGAGCGCCTCTCGAAGGGCGTCGCGCATACGGAGTTCAGCCAATGGTGGGCTCCTTCGTCAATCGGTCGAACAGGCTATCGAGCCGTGGTTCCGGGCTGGCTTCGGCGAACGCGACTGCCGCGTCGACCTCCGATTCCACCCGCCGTTCGATTTCGGCGAAGCCGCTGTCGTCGATCATCCCGGCCTCGGTCAGCTGCTTGTGGAGCCGTTCGATGCAGTCCTGGCGGCGGGCCTGTTCGATCTCTTCCTTCAGCCGGTAGAGCTCCGGATCGGCCATGGAGTGGCCGCGGTAACGGTAGGTCATCGCTTCGATGAAGTACGGCCCGTTGCCGCTCCTGCAGTGTTCGACGGCCTTCTGAGCGGCGCTGTAGACATCGAGAACATCCATGCCGTTGATGCTGACGGCGGGCATGTTGTAGGCGGCCGCCAGCTTCGGGATCGAGGTCGAGAGCGATTCGGCGAAGGGCACGCCCATGCCGTAGAGATTGTTCTCGCAGAAGAAGACGACGGGAGTCTTCCAGAGCACGGAGAGGTTCAGGGCCTCGTGGAATTCACCCTCGCCGACGCTCCCATCGCCGAAGATGCAGAGTGTGACGTACCCGCGTTTCTGCATGTTGGAAGCGAGCCCGAGGCCAACGGCGAGCGGCAGATGGGCCGCGACGATGGCGTAGCCGCCGAGGAAGCCCTTGGAAACGTCGTAGAGGTGCATCGAGCCGCCGCGGCCGCCGCTGACGCCATCGGCGCGGCCGAAGAGTTCGGCCATCACCCGTCCCGGGTCCAATCCTCGGGCGAGCGCGTGGCCATGGTCCCGGTAGTGAGTAATCACCTTGTCGCGCTCTTCGAGCGCGGCCATGACGCCAACGGCGCACGCTTCCTGGCCTGTGTACAGGTGCAGAAAGCCGCGGACTTTACCGCGCGTGTACATCTCGCCCGTCTTCTCTTCGAAGCGGCGGATGAACATCATCTGGTAAAGGAAGCGGCCGAGCTGCTCCTGCCCGAGGTCGGCGAAAGTAGCCGGGGGTGCGGTTTCCGTACTCAACGCTGAAGTGCTCCTTTGGCCGCCGCCAGGGCGGAGGGCCGTTTCTGAATGATGTGAATGGCCTCGCCGCTGGCGGCCAGGGCCGCCTCTTTGAGGGCCTCTGAAAGCGTTGGGTGCGCGTGAACGGCGAACCCAACCTCTCTCGTCGTCGCTTCCAGGAGTGACGCGAGCGACGCTTCACCGAGCATATCGTTCGCATCGTGTCCGATGACGTGGACGCCGAGGACCTGCCCGGTCGCTTCATCGGCGACCACCTTCACGAAGCCCTCGGTTTCGCCTACGGCGATCGCCTTGCCGAGAGCCGTGAGCGGAAAGCGCCCGCCGCGGACGGCGTACCCCGCTTCCCCCGCCTCCGCCTCGGTCAGCCCTATGGAACCGACGTGCGGCTGGCAGAAGGTGGCGCGGGGCATCTGCCGGTAATCCAGGGCGGGCGCCTGCCTGCCGGCGATGTGTTCGGCCGCGATGGCGCCCTGGGCCATCGCCACGTGGGCCAGCATCAGCTTGCCCGTGACATCGCCGATGGCGTAGACGCCCGGGACCGTCGTCCGCATGGAGTCGTCGATCGTGATGAATCCCCGCTCCATGGTGACGCCGATCGCTTCAAGG
>JANMTH010000326.1:0-2946 GCA_031390305.1 Thermoflexaceae bacterium | reverse complement strand
AGGCTCCGTGCGCTGGGCGAGCCACCCACGCCGCCGGAGCGACGGCGTGATGCTGCTGGACGCCGAAGGTGTGGTGACGACGTTCCACGGCGGAAGCAGCCGGGTCAGCGTCTCGAAATCGAGGTCCGGCGCAACCTCCGTCGCTCCACGGGCGGGTGTGGCGTTCACGGCAGCCGCTCCAGCATCTCGTTCACCAGTTCGTGGATGCCGATTACGAGGCGGAGCGAACCGGGGTCGACCACCGCTTCGCCCACGCAGACGGCGCCGTTCATCCAGGCGTACCGCTCGTCCTCGGTCGTGAAGCTCACGAAAAGGAGCTGCCCGCCCTTCTCGCCGCTCTCCTTCCGCAGGGTCACGGTCTTGCCTTCCATAGAGAAGAGCACGGTCGCGCCGTCGTCCGTCGTCACCACACCTTCGGCGTCCAGCAGCATCACGCCGTCGCTCCGGCGGCGTGGGTGGCTCGTCCAGCGCACGGAGCCTTCGAGCCGCGGCCCGCGGACGCCGCCGTCACCCTGCCCGAAGCCGGCGCCTTCCTGCCCTTCGCCCGAACGGACAAAGAGGAAGCGCCCCTCGTACCCGAGATCCATGAGGCCAACGTGCTTCAGCTTCATCGCCGAAACAGTACCACGCCGCCGGGCGTCAGTTGGAGGCCGCTCGCTCGCTTCCATTGTCCGCAAGCTACGGCCGCAAGCTACATTCGGCCTGACCCTCGTACCTTCGGCATGCCGAGACTGACATTGTCACGCTGTGTGTGTCATGATCGGCGCATGACTACTGTGACGGCCTACGTTGAACGTGACCCTCAGTCCGGGCTGTTCGTGGCAACGGTGCCAGGAATCCGGGGCGCGCACACCCAGGCGTCCACACTCGACGAGCTTCAGTCGAACCTCGGCGAGGTGCTGGCGCTTTGCGTCGAGGAAGGCTGGCTCACCCAGGATAACGTTCCCCGGTTCGCCGGCCTCCAACAGCTTGAAGTAGCTGTGTGAGCCGCCTGGGCGCATACAGCTATCGCGAGGTTGACCGCGCCCTTCGGCGGATGGGCTTCGCCGTCAGCCGACAGCGCGGGAGCCACGTGTCGTACCGCCATATCGATGGAAGGGGAACGACCGTGCCCAACCACGGTGGCCGCGATATCGCGCCGCCGCTCCTTCGCGAGATTCTCCGGGAAGCCGAACTCACCGTACCGGAGTTCCTTGACGCGCTCTGAGTGTACATCGAGCGGTCCAGACCAGCCCGCTTGCGTACGACTGGCCAGCGCTCGCCATCGTCCCCGGTACGGCCCACCGCGCCTTCGCGTACCAGACGACCCCTCCGATCCGCTCCCTTCCCTCCTCAGGTCCTCTGCGCCTCTGCGTCCAACCCGCCCGGCCAACGCGCGCCCGCCCGCTTGCGTACGCCGCCACGCTCCGTAGGCTTGCCCCAACACACTACTCGAGGGTTTCCGATGGCCCAGGGTGCGCTCCACGATGTCGTCGTTCTCGAAATCGCCGGGGGCGTGGCCGGTCCGTACGTCGGCCGTCTCGCCGCCGACTTCGGCGCCCAGGTGATCAAGGTCGAACCGCCGGGCGGCGATTGGTTGCGTGACGAGCCGCCGCTCGTGGGCGCGGAGAGCGCCTTCTTCAACTACCTCAACGCCGGCAAGCTCGGCCTCGAACTCGACGCCGCCGACCTCCGCATCGAGCGGCTGGCCGCCCATGCCGACATCATCGTCCACGACCTCCGGGGGCCGGCCGCCGACGCGCTCGACGCACGTCTGATGGCGGCGAATCCGGCGGCGGTCGTGCTTTCGATCACGCCCTATGGTCGGCGCGGCGAGCGCGCTGGCTGGGAAACGAGCGAACTGACCGAATGGGCGACGAGCGGCTACGGCTACATCGCGGGCCATCCCGAGAAGCCCCCGCTCGGCCTCGGCGGCCACCAGGCGGGCTTCCATGCCGGCCTCCACGGGGCGATCGCCGCCCTCGCTGGGCTCTGGCAGAGCCGGAATTCGGGCGAGGGCCAGCGCGTCGAGATCTCCCGCCAGGAGGCCACGCTCAACGACCACGCCTGGCTCACCACCCTCTGGACCCACCAGGGCGCCATTCAGAAGCGGACGGGGAGCATCTTCGCCCCCTGCGCCGACGGATTCGTCTTCCTCTTCCACCTCGTCCCCTACTCCAACCTCTTTCTGCTGATGGAGCGGTACGACCTCCTCGAAGACGAATCGCTGCTCGTCCCCCAGAACTGGTGGGCGCGCTTTCCAGAGATCCTGGCGGCGCTCAGTGAATGGGCCACGACGCGGACGAAGCAGGAGATCTATCACGCCGCTCAGGAGCTGCGGATCGCCGTCAGCCCGGTAAACGACATGGCCGACGTGGCCCTGAACCCGCAGCTCCTGGCCCGCGACTGGTTCGGCTCGGTACGGGTTGGCGGGGCGGAGGTTCAGGCGCCGGGCTTCCCCTACCAGATGACCGGGACTCCATGCGAGCAGCCCGGCCCCGCGCCGAAGCTGGGCGAGCACCAGCAGACCGTCCTCGCTCCGGGCTTCGGCTGGGCCAACGCCGCCGTTCCGGCCCCCATCGGAGCGCCCGCGAATGGGGCGGGCCCGCTCACCGGCCTCCGCGTTCTCGAGGTGACGGCGAACTGGGCGGGGCCGATCGGCGGCCGCCACCTTGGCGACCTTGGCGCGGACGTCATCAAGATCGAGCTCGCGACCAAGCCCGCCACCCGCGGCCTCGCCACCGTCGCCGACGACCTCGCCTGGCCCGAGCACTACAACCGCAGCGGCTACTACAACAAGCTGAACCGCAACAAGCGCACCCTCACTCTCAACCTCGCTTCGCCCCAGGGCAAGGCGCTCTTCCTGAAGCTCGTCGAAGGGGCCGACGCGGTCATCGAGAACAACGCCGCCCGCGTCATGACGAACCTCGGTGTCGGCTACGAAAGCCTGCGCGCCGTTAACCCGGG